>DATNNM010000008.1 GCA_035601835.1 Candidatus Tumulicola sp.
CCTGCCGACGGGCGTGGAGATGGTGATGCCCGGGGACAACGTGCGCATGAACGTGGAGTTGATCACGCCGATCGCGTGCGAAGAAGGCCTGCGCTTCGCGATCCGCGAGGGCGGCCGCACGGTGGGCGCCGGCGTCGTCACTAAGGTGACCGAATAGTTAGAGCATGGCGAAGAAGGAAAACCGCGTGATCATCACCCTCGCATGCGGCGACTGCAAACGGCGCAACTACACGAGCATGAAGAACCGCCAGAGTACCACCGCTCGGCTGGAGCTGAAGAAGTACTGCCGTTGGTGCAAGTGCCATACGTCCCACAAGGAAACTCGATAGGGCGGTAGCTCAATTGGTAGAGTAGCGGTCTCCAAAACCGTTGGTTGCAGGTTCGAGTCCTGTCCGCCCTGCCAGCACTCATACTTATACAAGGAAATGTAGTGCCGGGGCTTTAGCCCCGGGGATAATAAATGAAGAGAATCACCATGCCCGGCAAAGCCGAAGGCGACAACGGCAAAGCCGAGGCGAAGCAGAAGGCTGCAGAGCGCTCCCAGGAGGGTCAGCGCCGCTGGCGCTCGCTGCAATCGGGCCTGCGCGCGATCGTCTCGGAGATGAAGCGCGTGACATGGCCCAGCCGAGAGGAGTGGGTGTCGGCCACCGTCGTGACGATCGGTTTGGTCGCGCTCGTCGCGCTTTGGACGGCCGCAGTCAGCCATATCGTCGAATTCTTGCTCGGTCTGCTGAAGGCGCCGGGAGCGTAAGGTGGCAGAAGAAGTCCAGGCACAGCAGCCGGACGGCGATCTCGCCTCCGAACTGCTCGCCGAGAGCACCGACCCCGACCGCAAGTGGTACGTCGTGCACACCTATTCCGGCTACGAGAACAAGGTGAAGGCCAACCTCGAGCGGCGCATCAAGTCCATGAACATGCAGGACTTCGTGTACCGCGTGCTCGTGCCCACGGACAAGGAAGTCGAATTCAAGGACGGCAAGCGCAAGGAAGTCGAGAAGAAGGTGTACCCGGGCTACGTGCTGGTCGAGATGAAGATGACCGATCAGTCGTGGTACGTGGTGCGCAACACGCAGGGCGTCACCGGTTTCGTCGGCTCGCCCGGTTCGGGCGAGAAGCCATTGCCGCTGGCCGACAAAGAAGTCAAAACGATCCTCAAGCAGATGGGCATCGAGACCCCGAAGCTCAAGATCGATTTCAAGAAGGGCGATCGCGTCAAGGTCACCTCCGGCCCATTCTTCGACTTCACGGGTACGGTCGACGAGATCGACGCCCAGAAGGAGCGTCTGCGCGCGCTCATCTCCATTTTCGGGCGCGAGACGCCGGTCGAGCTCGAGTTCTATCAGGTTGAAAAGGTATAGACGTGGCAAAGAAAGTCATCGCGAGGATCACGCTCCAGGTCCCGGCAGGCAAGGCCACGCCGGCGCAGCCCGTGGGTCCCGCGCTCGGTCAGCACGGCATCAATATCATGGAGTTCTGCAAGGCGTATAACGAGCGCACCGCAAGCCAAGCCGGCAACATAATCCCGGCGGTCATCACCGTGTTCGAGGATCGCTCGTTCACGTTCGTGACGAAGACGCCCCCGGCGGCCGATCTGATCAAGCGCGCGGCGGGCGTCGAAAAAGGCTCGGGCGAGCCCAATCGCAAGAAGGTCGGCAAGATCTCGTGGGACGATTGCCGCAAGATCGGCCAGATGAAGATGGCGGACCTCAACGCCAACGACGTCGAGGCCGCCGCCAAGATCGTCGCCGGCACCGCCCGCTCGATGGGCATCGATGTAGAATAACTTCAAGTGGGAGGCCCGCAGGCCGTTCGCACCACGGAGGAAACCATCCAATGACAAAACACGGCAAGAAATATCGCGAGAGCGTGAAGGCTTTCGGCGGCGAGCGGCTTTTCGCCGCCGACAAGGCGGTCGAGCTGCTCAAGGTGAGCGCAAAGGCGAAGTTCGACGAAACGGTAGAGCTTCATATCCGGCTCGGCATCGACCCGAAGAAATCTGATCAGACGGTTCGCGGCACGGTCGTGATGCCGCACGGCACCGGACAGTCGAAGAAGGTCGTAGTCTTCGCCAAGGGCGAGAAAGCCAAAGAAGCGCAGGAAGCAGGCGCGGACGTGGTGGGTGATCAGGATCTCATCGATCGCATCAAAGGCGGCTGGCTGGAGTTCGACGTCGCCGTCGCGACGCCGGACATGATGGGCGCCGTCGGCTCGAACCTCGGCAAGATCTTGGCGCAGCGCATGCCCAACCCGAAGGTGGGCACGGTGACGCAGAACATCAAGCAGGCGGTGCAAGAGATCAAGGCCGGTAAGGTCGAGTACCGCGCGGACAAAGCGTCGATCATCCATTGCATCGTCGGCAAGGCGTCGTTCGGCAAGGAAGCGCTGCTTGAGAATTTCAACGCGCTCATGGACGCGATCATCCGCGCGAAACCGGCATCCGCCAAGGGCACGTACCTGCGCAGCGTCACGCTCGCTACGACGATGGGGCCGGGCGTGCGGGTCGATCCAACGCGCCTGAAATCGGCTGTTGCGGCCTAAGCCGGGACATGGTAGAATAACCGAGTTGTCATTCCGATGACCGCAGGTCGCAGCCCCACGCGGGCCGCGTAAATCCCACAAGGATCCCTGCCGAGGAAGCTCTTACGCGAACATCATCGATTTCGCAAGCGCTTTCTCAACCATAGAGAAGGCGCTTATCATTATGCCGACTGAGAAGAAAGAAGCGAGCATCAAGGCGATGCGCGAGAAGCTCGCCGGATCGAAAGACCTGTTCTTCACCGATTTCCGGGGCCTGACGGTCGGCGAGCTCAAGACGCTTCGCAACGCGCTGCGCAAAGATTCCACGAGTTACTCGGTGATCAAGAACACGCTGTTCGGCATCGCGATCGGCGAGGAGCGGCGCGCGCAGCTCAAGACCATCCTGGAGGGACCGACCGCCGTCGCCTTCGTCGGTGCCGACCCTGTGGCTGCCGCAAAAGCGCTGGTGAAGTTCGCCGCCGACTCAAAGAAACTACAGGTCAAAGCTGCTTTCGTCGACGGGCAGTTTCTCAGCGCTGAGGATGTCCAAGCCCTCTCGAAGATCCGCGGGCGGCATGAGCTGTTGACGGCGCTCGTCGTCAGCCTGCATTCTCCGCTGCACGGGCTGGTCAACGTGCTGCACGGCAGCCACCGCAAGCTCGTGTACGTGCTCCATGCGATTCATCAGAAGAAGTCCGAAGCCGAAACCCCCGCCGCAACCGAAACCCCCGCCGCCTAGGAAAGGAACTTAAGGAAAACCACCATGGCCAACGCAGAGCAAATGATCGAAGAGATCGAAAAAATGACCGTGCGCGAGCTTCACGAGCTCGTCAAGGCGCTCGAGGAGAAATTCGGCGTCACCGCCGCCGCTCCGATGGCCGCCGCCGCGCCGGCCGCCGCGGGCGCAGCTGCGCCGGGAGCCGAAGCGAAGACCGAATTCGACGTCATCCTGACCGCCGCGGGCGACAAGAAGATCAACGTCATCAAGGTCGTGCGCGAGGTCGTCCCCGGGCTGGGTCTAAAGGAAGCCAAAGACCTCGTCGAGGGCGCTCCGAAACCGGTCAAGACCGCCATCGCCAAGGAAGAGGCCGAGTCGATCAAGGCCAAGCTCGAGGAGCAGGGCGCCAAAGTCGAGATCAAATAAGCCGCAAACTGCCGATAATCAATGTAGCACATCGATTATTGGGGGTAGACGATCTTGTCGGCAGTGCCGGTCGGCAGGCGAATCGCGCTAACGCTGTCTTTGGTCTTGGTCCTGTTCCTGTTCCCGGCGAAGCCGAGCGCAGCTCCTTCGCCCGCGCCCACGACCACGCCCGCACCGTCTCCCACGCCGGTCGCGGTCACGATCGATAAGAACGGCTTCCATCCGCAAACCGTCCGCATATACTCCGGCCAATACGTTGCCTGGACGAACGGCGACAAGAAGCAGCACACCGCCACGGCGGCGGACGGCTCTTGGGACACCGGTCCGATAGATCCGCAGCAAACGGTGGTCCGGCAATTCTTCGAGGCAGGCAAATGGGACTACATCTGCGGGTTCGCTCCCGGGTTGCAGGCCACGCTGTTCGTCGCGCCTCCGCTGCCGCCCGGTGCTGCGCTCCCCACAGCCGCGCCGCCCACCACAGCTCCGACGAATACGCCGCGCATTTCGGCGGTGAACGCATCGGCTACGCCGACGTCGATACCGACGCCCAGCGACGGCACCGGCGGATAAAAAGAGCTTAGTTCAGGATCAGACGATCGGCGGCGCCGGAGACGCGCAAGCCGTTTGACGCCGTGATCTGCGGGGACCAACGCGCGTACGCGGTCGGGTTGCTCTTGAAATATCCCTCGATGCGGGCGATGCGGTCCTTCGTCGACGGGTGGTCCTGCACGTACTGCTCGAAGCCGACGTCGCCGTACAATTTCTGAAGTCTGTTGAAGAACCAGATCATGCCCCACGGGTTGTAGTTCGCCTTTGACGCGAGAATGACGCCCTCGTGGTCGGCCTGGTACTCTTGCTGGCGGGAGAAGTTCAGAAAAGCGTAATTGCCGGCGAGGTTGAGCACCGTCGCCGTCAGTTGGTTGCGGATGAAGAGCCCGAGAATGCCGCCGACGATATTGGCGGTCTGCGCTTGGTGGATGCGATTCATCACGTGTCCGAGCACGATGTGGCCGGTCTCATGTCCTACCACGCTCGCCAGCTCTTCCTCGTTCTCAGCGTTCTTCAACAACGTCTCATTCACGTAGAGCCAGCCGCCGGGTACGGAAAAGGCGTTAGCCTTATCACCCTTGACGATGACGAAGGTCATGGGCCACCAATGCGGTTGCGCGGCAGTCGAGATGCGCTGCCCTACGGCGCGAAGCACCGGGTAGTAGACCGATTGGTCGATGATCTGATTCTGTTTGCGCAGGTCGTTGTAGACCTGCAGGCCGATGGCCCGCTCCTGAGCCTGCGTCTCGGCGAGCGCGGGGAGTCGGATCGAGCCCAGCGCCCCGGCTACCGCCAAGCTGCCCGCTCCGCAGAGCAGGCAGTAGCGAGAGATGCGAGGGGATGCGGGGTCGAGTTTTGGTGAAGTATCCATGACTCTTATAACGTACCCAGCGCCCGCCTTAGTTTCCCAGCGCTTTCCAAGTATTCGCGCGTCTCTACTTGAGGAACGGCACCAACAGCAGAGCCACGATGTTGAGCACCTTGATCATCGGGTTGATGGCGGGACCGGCGGTGTCTTTGTAGGGATCGCCGACCGTGTCGCCGGTGACGGCTGCCTGGTGCGCCGGGCTGCCCTTGCCTCCGTAATGGCCATCCTCGATGTATTTCTTGGCGTTATCCCACGCGCCGCCGCCCGACGTCATCGAAATCGCCACAAAAATTCCGGTGGTGATGGAGCCGACCAGCACTCCGCCAAGCATCAGTGCCGCATCCGCTTTCGTCAGCACATGGCCAACGCCAAGCAGAATGACAGCGATCGGGACCAACACCGGTATGAGCGCGGGGACGAGCATTTCGCGCAACGCCGACGCGGTTACGATATCGACGCATCGCCCATATTCCGGCTTGCCCGTGCCTTCCATGATGCCTTTGATCTCACGGAATTGGCGCCGCACCTCTTCGACGACCGCGGCGCCGGCGCGGCCAACCGCTTCCATGCACAGCGCGGCGAACAAATAGGGGAGAGCGCCGCCGATCAGGAGTCCAGCGAGCACGGACGGATTATCGAGCGTGAACATCAGCTGCGCGGCGCCTTTGGCCGCTTCAGCGAGCTCTTGCTGGAATGAAGCGAACAGCACGATCGCTGCGAGCGCCGCGGAGCCGATGGCGTAGCCCTTGGTGACCGCCTTGGTCGTGTTGCCGACGGCATCGAGCGGGTCGGTGATGGCGCGGATTTCGGGTCCGAGTTTTGCCATTTCAGCGATGCCGCCGGCGTTGTCGGTGATCGGTCCGTACGAATCGAGCGCCACGATGATGCCGGCCAGCGAGAGCATCGACATGGCGGCGATGGCCACGCCGTACAATCCGGAGAGCGAGTACGACGCCAAAATGCCGATCACGATGGTGAGCACCGGCAAGGTGGTGGCTTTCATGGAGACGGCGAGGCCCGTGATGATGTTGGTCGCATGGCCAGTCGTCGACGCTTTGGCGATCTCTTGCACCGGTTTGAATTGCGTGCCGGTGTAGTATTCGGTGATGATTACCATCAGCGCGGTGATCGCCAGGCCGATGAGGCCACAGACCCACAGTTTCCACGTCAGGTACAGATCGAAGCTGCCGGACAAGTCGGCGGCGTGCTTCATGATGTGATCCGTCGCGAAGTAGAAAGCAGCCGCCGACAGCACCGCGGCGACGCCGAGCCCGGTGTACATCGCGGCCATGATGCTCTTGCCGCGGATGCGCACGAACCACGTGCCGACGATCGACGTCAAAATGGATATGCCGCCGATGGCGAGCGGGAACAAAACGGCGGTGAGCGCGAGGTCCGGCCGCGAACCGAACACCAGCGCGCCGAGCAGCATCGCCGCGATGGTGGTCACGCAATACGTCTCGAACAGGTCGGCCGCCATGCCGGCGCAATCCCCGACGTTGTCGCCGACGTTGTCGGCGATGACGGCCGGATTGCGAGGGTCGTCCTCGGGGATGCCCGCTTCCAGCTTGCCGACCAGGTCTGCGCCGACGTCGGCGCCCTTCGTGTAGATGCCGCCGCCAAGACGCGCGAACACTGAGATCAGCGAGCAGCCGAAGCCAAGGCCGATCATCGCGTTCAACGCGCCGCGCAAGTCGGCGCCATACACCTGATGCATGATCGCGAAATAGCCGGCGACGGCGATCAGGCCCAAGCCGACGACGAGCAGTCCCGTGATCGCGCCTCCCCGGAAGGCGACCGCGAACGCTGAAGCGAGTCCAGCCTTGGCCGCCTCGGCGGTGCGCACGTTGGCGCGCACGGCGATCGACATGCCGATGAAGCCGGTCGCGCCCGATAACACCGCGCCGATCAAGAACCCGACGGCAGGCTGCCACGCATGAAACGCCAGCCAGATGAGAACCGCCAAGACGACCGCCACCACGGCGATCGTGCTGTACTGGCGGCGCATGTACGCTATCGCGCCTTCCTGAATGGCGGCGGCGATCTCTTTCATGCGGTCGGAGCCCTCGGGTTTGCGCAGCACCCACATGATGAGGACGATGCCGTAGAGGATCGCGATCACGCCGCAAACGAGGGCGAAGCCGATCGAGAGGTTATACGCGATGGCCTGTGTCACGAAGCGCGTCTCCTAGATTTTGAAGGCGTACATAGACGTCGGTCGAGTAAGGCTCGACCGCATCGCACACGCGAAAAAGAGGGTTTGCGATGACCCGTGAAAAGGCCTGTTGCCGTGGCCCGATTCATCGCCCAGCGCGCGCTCCGTTTCGTCGCAGTGCTCGTCACGATCACCGTCGTGTCGTTTGCGTTTTTGCATCTCATCCCGGGCAATCCGATACAGATCCTGCTCGGCGAACACGCGACCGGCGCTGACATCGCGCGCCTGACCCACGAATTGAAGCTCGACCGGCCATGGTACGAACAGCTCGGCGCGTACCTATGGCAAGTCGCGCACGGCAATCTCGGCAAGTCGCTTGAGGACAATATCCCGGTCGCGCAAAAATTGGCGCAGTATTTTCCCGCTACGATCGAACTCGGACTCGCCGCCATGCTGGTCGCGGTGTTTGTGGGCATCCCGGCCGGCATTGTTGCGGCGCTCAACCACCGGAAATTCATCGATACGGCGCTCAACATCTTCGTCTTGCTCGGCGTGTCGGTGCCCGTGTTCTGGCTCGGCTGGATGATGCTCTACATTTTTGCTTACGAGCCGAGCAAGGCGGGTCTGGACCTGTTGCCGCTCACCGGTCGCCTCTCCATCCGCTACGCGATTCCGGTGCACACGCACCTGATGACGATTGATGCGCTGCTTGCGGGCAACTGGGGCGCCTTTGCGGACGCGTTGCGCCATCTCGTGCTGCCGGCGCTCACGCTGGGCACGATACCGCTTGCCATCGTGGCGAAGATGACGCGCGCCGGCATGATCGAGGTGCTGCAGACCGACTACATCCGGACCGCCAGAGCTAAGGGTCTTGGGACCTTCGCCGTGGTCGTGCACCACGGGCTCCGCAATGCGCTGATCCCGATCGTGACGGTGATCGGCCTGCAAACGGGCCTGCTGCTTGGCGGCGCGGTCCTGACGGAACACATCTTCGCGTGGCCGGGTGTGGGCAGGCTCGCCTTTGAGGCGATCAGCAACCGCGATAACCCGCTCATCAACGGCTCGATCCTTCTCTTCGCCACCACGTTCGTGATCGTTAATCTCATCGTGGACATTCTCTATGCGATTCTTAATCCGCGGATACGATACGCATGAGAAGATCGCTCCAGAACGAACCGAGCCTTGTGGGGTCGCTGGCGAGTGCCGGGGACGCTTGTGTTGCCAGTCACTCTTAAGGAATGGCGACCAATGGTACGATACCATATGGAAGAACCGCAATCTGGGGTTCCGCACGTGAGCAAGAAAGTGAAGACGGAGAGCAAGGCGACCCCGAGGCCCCCAAACGCGGCCCAGCCTCCGGCGGCCGGACTTCCGCCTGCCCGCAGCGAGCTGAACGCCCGCCTTTGCGGGCGTTGTTTTGCTCGTAACAGCTCGGGCGAGACCTACTGCAAGGTCTGCGGCGAACCGCTGCCTGACCAGCCGGCCAACCTCGAGGGTGCGGTCACGCGGCGGTCCGCGTCTCCAACCGTGCGAGCGACGCTCACCATCCACGTCGACTATGGCGATGGGGCCGAGTACGAGATCCCGCTCGACAAAGATGTGGCGCTCGTCGGCAGAGCCTCCGTGTCGGACAACGTCAGCCCGGACATCGACCTGGCCCCATTCGATCTTGGCAATTACGTATCGAGGCGCCACGCCTTCATCGTGCGCCGCCACGGAAGTTTCCTTATCGAAGACTTGGACAGCGCGAACGGCACGGCGCTCAACGGCGCTCAACGCCTCGTGCCGCACACCCCGACCGCGCTCAAAAACGGCGACAAGATCACCTTCGGCAACACCAAGGTGGCGTTCACAACGGAGAGTGTCCCGCCGACCGGGTCGTGAAAAAGCATAAAATCGGTTAGTTCAAAAAAAGGGATAAAACCGGAAAAAGGGAACAAAGCGTGCCCTCGCTCGTGAGCCGCGAATTCGTAGGTAATGCGGCCCGAGTGTGCGTCTGTGTCAACCCCGGATGTATTGCCGGACTTCTCAAAGGCGCGGAGCATGCGTAACGGACAGCGCAGAGCAGACCGAAGAAAAGACCGGAGCAGCGATTGGATGACCTCCGGTGAAGTTGCGCGTGAGCTGAACATGACCGACGCGGCTATCCGGCGCTGGGCACGCGAAGGCTTGGTCGACGCCGTCAAGACCCCGGGCGGGCAGTATCGTTTCCGCCGTGAAGCGCTCCACAAAATGCTCGAAAGCACGCGCACTAACGGCGTGCCCACCGCGGGTAGACGCTCGTGATCTCAAGGATGCGCTCCCAGGGTCGCTACTCGATCGCCGGTCAGAGCCTCTCGCGCGAAGAGATCATCCACAAATTCCTCCCGCTCGTGAAGTACGTCGCCGGCAAGATCTCGGTCAGTCTTCCCGCACACGTCGATATCAACGATCTCATCAACGAGGGCATCCTCGGACTCATCGATGCGATCGGCAAATACGACGACTCGCGCGGCGTCAAGTTCGAGACCTACGCGACGACACGGGTCAGCGGCGCCATCTTAGACGCGCTGCGCGCGATGGACTGGGTGCCGCGTGCGGTGCGCCAGAAGGCTCGCGAACTCGAACGCGTTTTCACCGACCTCGAACATAAGCTTGGCCACGCCCCGGCGGATCATGAAGTCGCGCGGGCGATGGGCATCACGCGCGACGAGTACCACGCGCTTTTGATGAAGATCCGCGGCAGCTCGATCCTCTCGCTCGAAGAATTCTTGCCCAACGATAAGGGTCACGACGTCGCGCTCCTCGATACACTGCGCGACAGCGGCCCGGAGGTGACCTTCAGCGTTGAATCCGCCGAGCTCAAGATGTCGCTGGCGGGCGCCGTCGAGGCGCTCCCGCCGCAAGAGCGGACGGTCATCTCGCTGTACTATTTCGAAGGCCTGACGCTCAAGGACATCAAGAGCGTCTTGAACGTTTCGGAGTCACGCGTCTCGCAGATCCACGCGCAGGCCGTCATCCGGCTGCGCGCCAAGCTGAAAGCCATCCACGTGGACCTCGGCTACCGCGAGGGCGACCCCTCCGTGCGTCAGAAGTACGTGCGCAAGAAACCGCAAATAGAACCGCAGCAGGCAGCCAACCAATAAGAGAAGCGGCGAGCCTCAGCCGGTTATCCACAAGTAGCGTCCCTTCGCCCGGTCGAACCACTGTAAGCGTGCAGTGGCTTTCTTCGTTTCGCGACGGGCTCGCCAAGACGCGGAACGACCTGGCCGGGCACTGGAACGCGCTGCTCGGCCGGCAAATGGTCGACGAAGCGTTCTGGGAGGAGTTCGAGGAGACGCTCATCTCCGCCGATTTCGGGGTGGCGACGACCGAAAAGATCGCCCGCGACCTCAAGGCCGCCGCCGCGCAGCAGAATCTCCAAACGGCCAAGGACGTTATACGGGTGTTCCGGGACGACGTGGCCGTCTACCTTAAGCACCCGGCCCTAACGCCTGCCGCAATCACAGCGAAGCCGCACGTGGTGCTGGTCGTGGGCGTCAACGGCTCCGGCAAGACGACCACTATCGGCAAGCTGGCAAGCGCGCAGCGCCACAAGGGCCGCCGCGCGCTGCTGATCTCAGCCGATACCTTCCGCGCCGCCGCCGGGTCCCAGCTCGAGGTCTGGGCCGACCGTGCCGGTGCTGACATCGTGCGCCACAAGGAGGGTGCCGACCCAGCCGCAGTCGTCTTCGATGGCTTGGCGGCAGCCAAAGCGCGCGGCGCTGACGTGGTCTACATCGACACCGCGGGCAGGCTGCAAACCAAGCACAACCTAATGGAAGAGTTGAAGAAGATCAGGCGCATCGTCGCGCGCGAAGTCGAGGGCGCCCCACACGAGACCCTGCTGGTGCTGGACGCGACCACAGGACAGAACGCGCTCTCCCAAGCCAAGCTGTTCCACGAGGCGGCGGAAGTGACGGGCATCGTGCTCACGAAACTAGACGGGACGGCAAAGGGCGGTATAATCGTAGCGATCATGGACCAAGTCGACCTGCCGGTCCAGTACGTGGGCTTTGGCGAGAAGGTAGACCAGTTGCAGGCATTCGACCCCGCCGCATACGTGAACGCGTTATTTTGAATAAGGAGAAACCGGTGTCCGAAAAAGACAAAGCCCTGGAAAATGCGCTCGCGCAGATCGAGCGCCAGTTCGGCAAGGGCTCCATCATGAAACTGGGCGAGGCCGCCGCCAACATGCAGATCGAGGTGCTTTCCACCGGATCGATCGCGTTGGACCTGGCGCTCGGCGTCGGCGGCTTGCCGCGCGGCCGGGTGGTCGAGATCTACGGGCCCGAATCCTCGGGCAAGACCACGCTGACGCTGCACTGCATCGCGGAGGCGCAAAAGGCCGGCGGCGTGGCGGCGTTCATCGACGTCGAGCACGCATTGGATCCCGCCTACGCGCGCAACCTCGGCGTCGACCTCGACAACCTGCTCGTGTCGCAGCCGGACACCGGCGAGCAGGCGCTCGACATCGCGGAGATGTTGGTGCGCTCCAACGCCGTGGACATCGTCGTGGTGGATTCGGTCGCTGCGCTCGTGCCCAAAGCTGAGATCGAAGGCGACATGGGCGATTCGCACATGGGCCTGCAAGCGCGCCTGATGTCGCAAGCGCTGCGCAAACTCACCGCCGCGATCTCCAAGTCGCGCACCACGATGGTGTTCATCAACCAGATCCGCGAGAAGATCGGCGTGATGTTCGGCAATCCGGAGACGACCACCGGCGGCCGGGCTTTGAAGTTCTATTCCTCCGTGCGGCTGGACATCCGCAAGCTGGAGAGCATCAAGATCGGCACGGATGTCGTCGGTTCGCGCACGCGCGTGAAGGTCGTCAAGAACAAAGTCGCGCCGCCGTTCAAGGTGGCGGAGTTCGACATCACCTACGGCAAGGGGATCAGCCGCACGGGTTCGCTCATCGACGTCGGGCTCGAGCAGAACATCATCGGCAAGACCGGGTCGTGGTACACGTACGGAGATCAGCGCATCGGCCAAGGCCGCGAGAACGCCAAGGCATACCTCGAAGAGCATCCGGAGACTGCGGCCGAGCTCGAGGCGAAGATCCGGGCGCTGGTGACCAAGAGCATCGCCCCCGTCGACAACAGCCCCACCCGATTCGCCGCAGTCAACGAATAACATGACCAGTGGAGCAGGCTCTTTAGAGCCTGCTGCTTCCCCCAAGAGCTCAGCGCTTGCCGCGGCGCTGCGCCTCCTGTCGGGTAGGCGCCTTACCAAATCTCAATTGGCGCAGAAGCTGCGCGATCGCGGGTTTGAGCCTGGCGGCATTCAGAACGCGGTTGACGAGTGCGAGCGGCAGCGCTACCTCGACGACCGCACCTACGCCCAACTCTTCGTGAAGAGCCTGCTCGACCGCAAAGCGGTCGGCCGCATGCGCCTGCTGCACGACTTGCTGCGCCACGGCATCGACGGCGATCTCGCGCGCGAAGTGCTGGACGAATTCCCGGACGAGGATGACTCACGCATCGAGCGCGCGTTGGCGAAATTGGAGACGCTGCGGCCCGAAGACGGTTACGAACAGCTTGGGCGCAGGCTCGAACGCCTCGGATTCACCGCTCCGGAGATCGCCAAAGCGCTGCGCCGAAGGGCGAAGGAGCGCGGCGCATTCCCCGTCCGCTTCGAAGCGCTCGAGTGATGACCCATAGCGACCTCGGCGGCGGGTTCGTGAGCGAGCCGCGCGAAAGCGGCGACACGGTTATCCTGGCGGGCGCGCTCGCCGGCGCGGGTGCGCTGGGCTTGGCGAGCCCCGTGAGCATTGACGCGCGACTGGACGCAGATGCGCGCGCGTGGCTGGACGAAGTCGGCTTCCGTTCCAAACGGCTGTGTTCGCTTAGCCAGCAGCACGGCGCGGAGATCGTGTCCGCCTCGTTGCTCGAACGCAAAAGATCTCCGGACGCGGACGGCATCTGGACGGACTCGAGCAGCGATCTGCTCGCCATCAGAACCGCCGACTGCGCCGCCATGTGGATCGTCGATCCGCGCAATCACCGGCTGTGCATGCTGCACGCAGGCTGGCGCGGCGCCGCTGCCGGCATCGTGCCCGCGGGGGTGCGCGAGCTCGCCGGCGCCGGCGGCGACCCACGCGAGTTCATCGCGGCGGTCGGGCCGCATCTGCGCCCGTGCTGCTTCGAAGTCGGGCCCGAAGTCGCCATCTCGTTTCAGCAAATTGAAGGCGCGATTCTCCCCGCCAAGGAGTTGCTGGCACCGCGCATGCGCTCCGACAGCGTCGCGCTCGACTTTTCCGCCGTGCTCAACGATGCGTTCGGGCGCTGCGGCGTGCCTGCGGAGTCGGTCCACATCGCAACCGCGTGCACGCGCTGTCACCCGGACCTGTTCCACTCGTACCGGCGCAACGGCGCGGGCGGACCGTTGATGATCTCCGTAGGGGTGTTGACCTCGTGAGGCCGGCCGCCGGCGAGGTCGCAAGCCGCCGTTGCGCGCTCGTCGTGGACGACGAGCCGAACATCGCCGCGCTGCTGAGGGAAACGCTGGAAGGCGAGGGCTTTGAAGTGATCGTCGCGCCCGACGGCATGGCGGCGCTGCGCCGCGCTCGGGAGCATACCCCCGACCTTGTGATCCTCGACATCGGATTGCCCGGCCTCGATGGTTTCGAGGTATGCCGCGCGCTGCGGAAAGAATCGGCGGCCCCGATCCTCGTCGTTTCCGCGCGGGGCTCCGAGGTCGACCGTGTCGTCGGCTTGGAGTTAGGCGCGGATGATTATGTCGTCAAACCGTTTTCCCCAAGGGAGTTGGCGGCGCGCGTTCGCGCCGTCATGCGGCGCAGCGGTCAGCCGCCGGTCCCGGCCGGCAAGAGACGCATCGTCGGCGATCTTGCGATCGACGCCGAACGGCGCGAAGTGAACGTGGGCGGGAAGCCGGTTTCGCTCAAGCCGCGCGAATTCGATCTGCTGTGGCTTCTCGCGCGTAACGAAGGCCGGGTGTTCACGCGCGACCAGTTGATCGAAGCGGTGTGGGGCTTCGATTTCGAAGGCGATCCGCGCACCGTCGACGTTCACGTGCGCCGCCTGCGCCGGGCGCTCGACGACAACGTGGACGCGCCTCGTTACCTTCACACCGTTCACGGTCTTGGCTATAAGCTCACGACACCGCACTGAACGGCGCGCGGAGGGCGCGCGCATCGCTGAGCTTGGCGCTCTGAGCACGCCGCTCGTCGCGCTCGCAAAGGCGCGTTTAGCGGCGCCGTTGCTCTACTTGGAACTGACCGGGCTCGATAGCGTGCCTGTGCGGAGCCGGCGCGCGACCCGGGAAGCCTGCCTGCGCGCGGTCGCGTCGGCGTTGCGCTCCGCGGCCGGCAGCGTGTTGCGTAAGAACGACGTCGTCGCTGCCGGGCCAGGCGCGCAGTGGTTCGTCGCGCTGCTGGTGGATCGAGCGGTGTCTGCGCCGGCCAAGCGCGAGATCGACGAATCGGAAGTGGGCGCGATCGCGCAGCGGCTGCGGGTCCTATCCGCCGGCGCTTTGCAAGCGTTGCATCGCTCGGGCGATCTGTCCGCCAAGATCGGCGTTCGATGCGGCTGGACGGTTCTGGATCCGGTCGACGTGCAAAGGCCGTTGGCAGATCTGCGTCAAGCCGTGCGCGGCGCGAGCGTCGTCGCGCGCCTCGAGGCGCAGCGCGCTACCGTTCTGGCGGCAGTGACGCACGAGCTGCGCACACCGCTGACGTCGATCGTCGGCTATGTCGAACGGCTTGGTGGCTCGAAGGTGACGGTCGAGCAACGCGATCGATTCTGCGCCATCATCGCCTCCGAGGCTCGCAGGCTGCACCGTCTCGTGGACGGGTTGATCGACCTCGGGGCGTGGACCGCCGGTAAGATCTCGCTGCGCCGCGAGCGGGTCTCGTTGCGCGAACTCGTGGCGGGTGCGTGGGAGGCGGTGGCGCCCATCGCCGCACCCCGGGGCGTGAGCATGACGCTTTCGGGCGAGGCCGATGCCGAGGCAGACCCCGAGCGGATGCTCCAGGTGCTGATCAACGTTTTGGAAAACGCGGCGCGCCACGCTCCGCCGAGCAGCGTCGTGACTGCGCAGGTCAGCGCCCCTGGCGGCCGCCGCGTTGTGATCATCGCCGACAAAGGCGGAGGCTTCGAGCCGCGCGTGCGGCGCACGTTCGGCTTGCCCTACGTGCGCGGCACGAACGGCCGCACCGGACTGGGGCTCGCGATCTCGCGCTTGCTGGTGGAGGCGCACGGCGGCAAGATGAAGGTCGGGGGCGGAACGAAAGGTGGACGCGTGACGATCGAATTACCATGAGACAGGTCATCGCCATCGGCGGGGGCGGGGTCACGGCAGAACCGTACAACCCGCTGCTCGACCGCTACATCATCGAACAGGCCGGCAAGGACCGGCCGAAAGTCTGCTGGCTGCCCACTGCGAGCGGTGACGGCATCGTGGGGATCGCCGCATTCCTCTCGGCATACACCGCGCTGCCGTGCCAGCCGTCCGTCCTCTCGTTGTTCCGGCAAACGATTCCAGATGCCGGCGCGCATCTGCTGGCCCAGGACGTCATCTTGGTGGGCGGCGGCAACACTCGCAACATGCTGACCCTTTGGCGGCTCTGGGGAATCGACACGGTCCTCAAAGAGGGATACGACCGCGGCATCCTGCTGTGCGGGGTGAGCGCGGGGTCGATCTGCTGGTTTGAGGAGGGCGTCACCGACTCGTGGGCGGGCGAGCTACGGCCGATTGCAGGGTTGGGTTTTCTTAAGGGCAGCAACTGCCCGCATTACGATGTCGAGCCGGGCCGGCGGCCGACCTATCAACGCCTCGTCGGCAGCGGAAGCATGCGGCCGGGCTATGCCGCGGACGACGGCGTGGCGTTGCACTATCGCGACGACGTCCTTTACGCGATCGTCAGCGCCAAAGCCGACGCGAAGGCATATCGGCTCGAAACAGGTGACGCCGGTGTTTCTGAGACTGTGATGAAACCCACGTATCTTTAGCGAGCGTTGCTCGACGCATGAATATCACGGATATAATGAGAGGAGCCGGAAAAAAGTGCCGATAATAGGAGCGAGGGAGGGCACGAACCATACGATCGGCGCGACTTCGAACTGCTTCGCGGGCCACGGCTGCCGCCGGGCTCATTTTTCTATTTTTGTCGAGTCTCGCTGCGTTCGTACCCGCCAGCGCGACCGAGCTTGACGCCATTTCGAAGGCCGCGGCCGAGTTCCACGGCGGTGCGATCGACACCGGGCAGATCTACACGCAGTGCCTGCTGTCCACGGTGCGCAACGACGTGACGTTTGAACCCGATCAAACCACCTACGTCATCACCGGCGACATCGGCGCCATGTGGCTGCGCGACGCGAGCGCGCAAGTCCGGCCGTACCTCTATTTCGCCGAGGACGCTGCCGTCAAAAGCATGTTGCGCGGCGTCATCCTGAGAGCGGCGCGAAGCCTTGCGCTCGATCCTTATGCCAACGCGTTCAATCGAGACTATAAGGTCGCTGAAGAGAAGTACGAACTCGACTCGCTGCTGTATCCGATCTCGTTCGCGTGGATGTATTGGAAGAAGACGAACGATGCGACCATCTTCACGCCCGAGGTGAAAGCCGCGTACGAAAAAGCGATCGCCCTCATGCAGCTGGAGCGCGACCACAGCTTGTCGCGTTATCGCCACCGCGAGCTGCCCAACGGCGGGGCCGGCTCGACGACCGGATACACGGGTATGGTGTGGACCGGATTCCGCCCGAGCGACGACGCCGCGCAGTATGGCTACAATATTCCGGAGGAGATGTTCGCGGTCGTCGCGCTGGACGAACTGCACGAGATCGAGGACAAGGTCTGGCGCGACCCTGGGGAGAGCATGCAAGTCGCGTCGCTACGCGCCGGCATCATCGACGGGATCAACAAGTACGGCATCGTCTTCTCGCCGAAATACGGCTATATCTATGCGTACGAGGTCGACGGCCTCGGGCACAGCGTGCTCATGGACGACGCCAACGTGCCGAGTCTGCTGTCGATCCCTTATTTAGGCTACACGCCGATCAACGGACCGATCTACACGAACACGCGGCACTTCGTCTTGTCCGAAGACAACCCGTTCTATTTCTCCGGCAAACTGGCGCGCGGGGTCGGCAGCCCTCACACCCCGAAAGGCTATGTCTGGCCATTGGCTCTCGTCATGCAAGCGCTCACCTCGAGCGATCCGGCCGAACTCAAGGGCGTGCTCGCCGAACTGCTGGCCTCGGACACGGGCGAGCACCTGCTGCACGAGTCGTTCGATCCGAACGACCCGTCGAAATACACCCGCTCCAACTTCGGCTGGCCCTGCTCGCTGTTCTCCGAACTTGTCCTCGACCGGGTTATGGGGGAGACTCCGCTGCCCTCCCCGGCGAACTAACACCCGTACTCTACCCCCGAAAATCGTAAAATCGTAAATGTAGTGCCGGGGCTTTAGCCCGGGTAATGTAGTGCCGGGGCTTTAGCCCCGGAAAAGGAGCATCGCCTTGTCCGTAACCCTTGTCATCGGCGTGCAATGGGGTGATGAAGGCAAAGGCCGCATCGTCGATTTCTTGGCCGCTTCCCGGCCGGAGATCGCGGCGCGCTTCGGGGGCGGCGCTAATGCCGGACACACCGTGAGGGTGGGCGACAAGACGTACAAATTGCGCATCGTGCCGAGCGGTGTGGTCGCGGGTGCGCGCAATTGCATCATCGGGCCGGGCGCAGCCGTTTCGCCGGCTCAATTCGTCGCTGAGCTGGGCGCGCTAGAAGGAGAGGGCATCGACACGTCGCGCGTGTGGCTATCCGACCTTGCGCATCTGATCCTGCCCTACCACATCGAACTCGACCGAGCGTTGGAAAAAAGGCGCGGCGACTCCGCGCTCGGGACGACCGGCAACGGCATCGGTCCGGCGTATGTGGATCGCGTCGCGCGCAAAGGCGTCCGTGCCGGCGATCTGCGCGACCCCAAGGCGCTGAAGGTACTTATCGAAGCTCGCTGCAGCGACGCCGCCGAGTTGGGCGTCAACGTCGATCCACACAGCGTGTGGGAAGAGGCGATCGCACTTTCGCCGCGCGTGCTTCCGCACGTGCGCGATACGGTGGCGATGATCGGCGAAGCCTTGCATGCCGGCAAGTCGATCCTGGTCGAGGGCGCGCAAGGCAGCATGCTCGACGTCAACCTCGGAACCTATCCATATGTGACGTCGTCGGTCACCGTCGCAGGCGGGGCCGGCGCGGGTCTTGGCTTCGGGCCGACGTCCGTCGAAAACGTGATCGGCGTAGCAAAGGCGTACGCGACGCGCGTCGGCGCCGGCCCGTTCCCGACGGAACTCACGGACGCGGTGGGCGAGCATCTGCGCACCAAAGGCCGGGAGTTCGGCGTGGTCACAGGCCGCCCGCGCCGTTGCGGCTGGCTCGATCTCGTCGCATTGCGCTACGTCGCTGCCGTCAACGGCCTGACCCACCTCGCGCTCACCAAGCTGGACGTGCTCGACGGCATGCCCGAGATCGCGGTGTGCACCGAATATGCGAATGCCTCCGAGGCTTCTCTGCCCTTTGTGATCGCGGCAAAGCCGCAACCCGTGCTCAAGATGGTGCGAGGCTGGTCCGAGCCGACGACGGCCGCGCGCGCCTGGGACGAACTGCCGTCGCCGGCGCGGGCGTACGTCGAAATGATCGAAGAGGCGGTCGGCGTGCCGGTGGCTTACGTGTCGGTCGGACCGGAGCGCTCGCAGATCATCGTCCGAGAGCACGCGCCGCTGCGCGCGGTCGAGCTAAAGGCGTGACCTCACCAAGCGCCGTGACAACGCTTGCTCGACTAGAAGCGCGCTCGCGCGCCCAAGCCCGAGCAGCACTCGGCCAGGCGAGGCTCCACGCCCGCGCTCGTGAGTTGGAAGTAAAGACGCAGATGAGCAACCGTGAGGACATGGGACGCGAGTCGGTCTGGCGATCTTTTGCATGTGCAGCTCTTGAAGCTCATCGCGTGGGGAGTGCCGCTCGCTCGAGCGCCATGCACGACACTGAAACCGACGCGCTGGGCGAAGCGGATGTCGCGCGAGGCGTTCAGCGGCATTGGGCAGCCTTGCGCCGCGGTCTGGAGCGCCGCATCGCGCGCGCGCAGGCGGGCGCAGCGCGCAGGCACCCGTGGCCAAGCTAAGCGACGCCGACCTCGACCGCCTGGTCGCGGCGCTTGGGCCGGCAGAGTCTGAAGAGGCGGCAGAATCCGAAGATGCGACAGCATCGAAAGAGCCCGCGCCTCAGGCACTGAACGCCGCCCTCGCAAGTGCAAACGCGACCGGCCGCCTGGGAGAAGCACTGACGCGCGAGCTGCGCGCGTATTTGAATGCGGATATCACGTGCCGCTCCGCCGGCCAGATGCCCGCGCTCGATCACGCCTGGCGCTTTGAGGGGACCAGCGGCAAATCGCTCTGGTGGGTCGAGTTCGACGACGAGCTCGCTCGAGAGCTCGCGCGCACGATGATCGGCGCACCCCATGAAGAATCCACCGGAACGCTTCGAGCCAAGCTCGGCAAGTCCAACTCGCGCAGCGGCCACATGCTTGCGCGTCTTGCCGCTCGCTTTCTCGCCACGCTCGCCGGATGCGTCGAGGCGCCGCCCCCTCGCGTTGAGTATGTCTCGCGCGATGTCGCCGCCGATGACTCCAGCGCATCGGCGGGCGGCTCGTGCAGCATCGCGGGCAACTCACATGGCTGGCGCGCGGGCGTGGCGACCGAGCGGGGCGCAAGCGCGCGAAGCGATCCGCGGCCAGGCGCTGCGAATCGCTCGGTAACAACGCGGCCCGGCACTGTCGCGGCCAAGCCGGAACGAGGCGACGCGCGCGGTGAACCCGATAGCGAGTCCTCACGCGAACCCGAACTCACGCTTTCGAAGGCGGTGCGCGCAGCCGCATCAGCATTGGCCGAGGCCGCGCGGGTGACGGTGACGGTGTCAGGCATCGAAACGCGCCGCGTCGCTGCGCCGGTCATGCCAAAGGGCCAGTTGCGCTTGGCGTTCACCACGGGCGGCCAGGGCTCGCTCGTCCTCAGCGCCGACCGGGGCGCGGTGGAAGCGCTCGTGAGCGCGGCGCTTGATGGGCCGCTGCCCACCGTGCAAGACACGGGGGCAGTCGTCGTCGCGGCGGCTGAAACGCTCATGCGCGCAGCGCTGAGCGGTTTTGCGCAGCGCTTGACGAGCGTGGCCGGCGAACCGCATCGCGTTCTGCGTCTTGTTGAAGGCGCGCTGCCCGCGCGAAGTCCGCACTACACGATCGCCTCGCGTCTCTCGCTCGGAGATCGTGTGACCGCGCTGCGCTGGCTCGTGCCCGCCTGGATGGCCGGCGAAGAGCGTACGCCGCCAGAACCGAGTCGTCTGTGATCGCGTCGCTGATGAAGAAGATCAAAGCCTGGCTTCGCGCGCGCGTCGCGAGCGCGCCCCTGCGCATCGTTGCCGCAAGACCTCTGCACGGCGGTACGGCGGTTTACGTCGCCGACATCGATGGCCGGCGTCTGGTGTTCACGGTCGGTGGGAGCGGGATATGCCTGCTGGCGTCTTATCAGACGATGGCCGCGCACGATTCCGGGCGCGAGGAGGAGGCCGCGCAACGCCGCGCCGAAACGCACTACAAAATGACTAAAGAAATGCTTAGCGCATGAGCGCGCGCTGGTTGTACCCGGTGCTCTGGGTGGCGGTCTTCGTCGCGTCGGCGGTCGGCACGTATCTGTTCGTGCGTTCCATGATCGCTCCGGAACCACCCAATCCGACCCGAGACCGCATTCAAGCCCTTATCGACGAAGCCGATCAGCTCCGGCGGACACTCGTTGAAGACCAACGGCGCGGGTGAGCCGGCGCCGAACGACCTCGTCAGCGAATCAATAACCCTCGAAGATCTGCTCGATAACGGTCAAGGCGTCGGCCGCATCAACGGCCTCGTGGCATTTGTGACGGGCGGCCTGCCCGGCGAGCGCGTGCGCATCGCGATCGACGCGAAGAAGCGCAGCTACGTTAGCGCTCACGTGGTCGCCATCGAAGCGGAGTCCCCGGATCGCGTCGCGTCGATGTGTCCGGTTTTTCCGCTATGCGGCGGCTGCCAGGTGCTGCACCTCCGGTACGAAGCGCAGCTCGCATGGAAGCGGCGCCTCGTCGCGGATGCGCTGACGCGGCTTGGCGGATTTCATGACCCCGACGTGGCGCCGACGGTCAGCGCGCTCGCGTCGCACGACCAGGGTTACCGCAACAAGGTCAGTCTCGTGCCGCGCTTCATCAAGGGCGCGATGCGCCTGGGTTTCTACGAGGCTCGCTCGCACCGGGTGGTTCCCATCGAGCATTGTCCGGTGTTGTTGCCGCGACTTGATGAGGCGGTGCGCTCCCTAGTGGCGTTCGCAAACGACGCGCCGCAGGCGTTCGAGGGTATCCGCCATGTCGTCGCGCGCGCGAGCGCGACCGGCCCCGAGCTCGTCGTCTCGTTCAACGGCGTGAAGGCCAATCGCGCGCTTGGCGAACTCGTCGACGAACTGCGCAAGCGCATGCCGCACGTGACGGGCTTGGTCAGCAACTGGGAACCGGTGAGCGACAACGTGCTTTTCGGCGAGCGCTCGGCCACGCTGTGGGGCACGCCTTCATTGCAAGAACGCATCGCCGGCGCAACGCTGCGCTTCGGGGTCGCGTCGTTCTTCCAAGTGCACAGCGCCGTGCTCGAGCTGATAGCGCAGCACGTGTTGACCGCGCTGAGCGGCGCGCAGCGCGTCGTCGATCTGTATTGCGGAGTCGGCACCTTCGGCGTCATCCTCGGCAAACGCGGTATCGCCAGCACGGGAGTCGAATGGTTCAAACCGGCGGTTGACGAAGCGGTCGCAAACGCCGCCGCCAACGCCGTGGTGAATGCCGCTTTCGAGACGGCCGGTGCAAGCGTTGCAGTAGCCGGCGAGCGCGGACGCAGCCTGTTTGAAGGCGCAAGCGCAGTCATCGTCGATCCTCCGCGCAAGGGCTGCGAAGCCGGAGTGCTTGCGGTCATCGCGCAGTGGCGCGTCCCAAAGGTGCTCTACGTGTCGTGCAATCCAGCCACGCTGGCCCGCGATGCACGTCTGCTGTGTGAAGGCGGGTATCGCATGCTGCGGGCGACGCCGTACGACATGTTCCCGCACACCGGCCACGTGGAAGCGGTCGCCGAATTCGATCTAATGTAGTGCTGGGGCTTTAGCCTCGGTTTAAGGAAAAAACTAACGATGCCTGAAGTTCCCATCGACATCGCCCATGTGTCCAAGCTCGCGCGCTTGGCTCTCACCAAAGCGGAAGCACAGACGTTTTCGGCGCAATTCGGGCGGCTTTTCGATTTCATCCGCGAGTTGCAGGCGCTCGACGTCGAACACGTGCCGGCGACCGCCCAAGTGATACCATTGCACAACGTGCTGCGCGACGACGTGGTCACGCCGTGCTTGGACCATGAGGCAGCGCTGCAAAACGCGCCGGAAACGGAAGGACCTTATTTCAAGGTCCCGCGGATCTTGGAGTGACGGGATGAGAACCGGTCACGAGATCCGCGACGCGATCCTCAAGCGCGAGTCGAGCGCCGTTGAAGCCGCCGAAGCGGCGCTTCGCGCGATCGAGCTGCTCGAACCGACGCTCAAAGCGTACATCACGCTCACGCCGGAGCGCGCGCTCGCAGCCGCGCGAGCGATCGACGCGCGCATCGCCAAAGGCGAGAACCCCGGCTTACTTGCGGGCGTGCCGGTGGCGGTCAAAGATCTTTTCTGCACCAAGGACGTGCGCACCACGAGCGGCTCCAAGATCCTCGAGAACTTCATTCCGCCGTACTCGGCGACCGTGGTCGAGCGGCTCGAAGCCGCCGGCGCGGTCATCGTCGGCAAGACGAACATGGATGAGTTCGCCATGGGCTCGTCCTGCGAGAACTCAGCGTTCTTTCCGACACGCAACCCGTGGGATCCCGAAGGCGTGCCCGGCGGGTCGTCCGGGGGCAGCGCGAGCACGGTGGGATCGCGCGCGGTCCCGATCGCGCTTGGCACCGATACCGGCGGCTCCATCCGCGAGCCGGCGTCGTTCTGCAACGTGGTCGGCGTGAAACCGACCTATGGCCGCGTGTCGCGATACGGCATCATCGCGTTTGCGTCATCGCTCGATCAGGCGGGCCCCTTGACCCTCGACGTGCGCGACAGCGCCGATACGCTCGAGGTCATCGCCGGCCACGATCCGATGGACTCGACCAGCGTGGACGTTCCGGTGCCGCACTACGCCGGCATGCTGCGCCAGGATCTGCGCGGCGTCCGCGTCGGCATCGTCGACGAATTCGAGGAGAGCATGCAGTCCGACAAGGCGATGTCCGCGCTCTTCGCCGCTGCGTACGAAGATCTCAAGAAACTGGGCGCCGAGCTCGTCCACGTGAAGCTGCCGCACGCCAAATATGGGCTTGCGACGTACTATCTCATCGCGCCGGCTGAGTGCTCGTCCAACCTGGCGCGCTACGACGGCGTGCGCTACGGACTGCGCACGGAGGGCGACGCGGACGTCTTCACGATGTTCGAGCGGACCCGCGCCGCGGGGTTCGGCCAGGAGGTGAAGCGGCGCATCGTGCTCGGCACGTACGCGTTGAGCTCCGGTTACTACGACGCCTATTACGTGCGGGCGCAGAAGGTCCGCACGCTGATGAAACAAGATTTCGACGAAGCTTTTGCGCGCTGCGACGTGATCGCATGCCCGGCCGCTTCATGCCCTGCTTTCGAGCTGGGCGCCAAGTCCCAAGACCCGGTCGCGATGTACCTGATGGATTATTTCACCATCCCGATGAGTCTTGCCGGCGTGCCGGCGCTGTCGGTGCCCGCCGGTTACGTCGACGACTTGCCCGTCGGATTGCAACTCGTGGCGCCGGCGTTCGAAGAAGGCCGCATGCTCGGCGTGGCCCACGCGTACGAGCAGGCGACACGGCACGCGAGCGTGCGCGACCCGGTGCTGCACGCCGCCGCGGGTGGCGCGCGATGACGTTGGAAGCGGTGATCGGGCTCGAAGTGCACGTGGAGCTGGCGACCGAGAGCAAGATGTTTTGCGGCTGCCGCAACGAGTTCGGCGCGCCGCCGAACAGCAACGTGTGCCCGGTGTGTCTGGGCATGCCCGGTTCGCTGCCGGTCATCAACCGGCGCGCGGTCGAGTTCCTGTGCAAGACCGGTCTCGCGCTCGAGTGCGCGGTGGCGCCGCATTCGAAGTTCGATCGCAAGAACTATTTCTATCCGGATATGCCTAAGAACTATCAGATATCCCAATACGACATGCCGCTGACCACCGGCGGCGCGGTGCGGCTTCCTTCCGGCAAACGCGTCCGGCTCAACCGCATCCATCTCGAGGAAGACACGGGCAAGAACACGCACGCCGGCGGAAACATCGCGCGCTCGGCGTATACGCTCGTGGATTTCAACCGTGCCGGCGTGCCGCTGATGGAGATCGTCACGGAACCTGACATCGATTCGCCGGAAGAGGCGCAAGCATACCTCGCTGAGCTCAAGGCGGTGCTGTCGTACATCGGCGTTTCGGACGTGAAGATGCATGAGGGCTCGCTGCGCTGCGACGCCAACGTCTCGGTGCGCGAGGCGGGCACGACCGAGCTCGGCACCAAGACCGAGATCAAGAACCTCAACTCGTTCAAGATGGTGGGGCAAGCGCTCGCCTACGAGATCGAACGCATGCAGAAGTGCCTTGGCGCGGGCGAACGCATCGTTCAGGAAACGCGGGGCTGGGACGAAGCCAGCGGCGCGACGCACTCGATGCGTTCCAAAGAGTACGCGCACGATTATCGCTATTTCCCCGACCCCGATCTCGTGCCGTTGACGATCGAGGCCGCGGCCATCGAACGCTGGCGCGGCGACCTTCCGGAGCTGCCCGCTGCCAAACGCGAGCGTTACGTTCGCGCCTTCGGCCTGACGCCGTATGACGCCGGCGTGCTGACCGAGGACCGCTTCACGGCTGGATTTTTCGAAGCGGTGGCCGCCGCGAGCGGCGACCCGAAGCAGGCCGCCAACTGGATGATGGGTGATGTGCGCCGCTGCTTGCAAAAGCACGACCTCACGCTGGAACGGACGCCGATGAAGCCCGAGCAGCTAGCCAGCCTGATCGGCATGCTGAAGAGCGGCGCGATCTCCGGCAAAGCGGCCAAAGAAGTATGCGACGTCATGGTCGCGGACGGGCGCGCTCCCGAAGACGTGGTCAAAGAGCGCGGCCTCGCGCAGACGTCCGACTCATCGGCCATCGCGGGCTTTGTGGATGCGGCGATCGCCGCGAACGCCGACTCGGTGGCGTCCTACAAAGCCGGCAAGGAGAAGGCTTTCGAGTTTCTCGTCGGCCAGGTGATGAAGCAAAGCCGCGGCAAGGCCAACGTGGACATGGTGCGCTCGCTGCTCAAGCAACGGCTCGGCTAGACATGTCGTCGGCGCTGTCGCCGGAAACTCTGGCGGCGCTCGAATTTCCGGAGGTCATCGACCAAATCGCCGGCCAGGCGACCTGTGCTCCCGGGGAAGCGGCCGTGCGCGACCTGAGTCCGCTGCCGGACATCGCAAACGCCCAGACCGAACAGCTCCTTGTCGAAGATGCGGCGGCCTTCGTTCAGGCCGGCGGCAGCATCGCTTTCGGCGGCAGCGTTGACGTCGTGCCCATGCTCGAACGCGCCGCGCTCGGTGCTTCGTTGTCGGGCACCGATCTGCGAAGCATCGCGGATGCTGAACGCGCGCTCGCCGCGTGCGGACGCGCCAAAACGCACTCCGTGCTGCGCCCGAGCGGGCGCTTCAAGGAGCTGCTCGGCCGGCGCCTGGACACGTTCGCGCTCGTGGCTCGCATCGATCGAGCCGTGGAACCGGACGGGCGGATCGCGGATGGTGCATCCTCTGAGCTGAGCAAGATCCGTCGCCAGCAGCGCGCGCTGCAAGAAGAGGTTCGCGAACGCTGCCAAGCGCTGGTGCGCAAGCCCAGCGTCGCCAAACTGCTGTCGGAGGCGGTCGTTACCGTGCGCGAGGGCCGTTACGTGCTGCCGGTGCGCCGCGAGTACGTCGCCCAGTTCGAGGGCGTCGTGCATGACGAGTCGGCGTCCGGCGCCACCGCCTACATCGAGCCGATGGCGTGCGTCGACGCCAATAACCGGCTGCGCTCGCTCGAGTCCGCGGAGGAGCGCGAAATCGCGCGCATCCTAGCGGAGCTCAGCGCCGCCGTGGGCGATGACTCGGACGCATTGCGCGCCAACGCCGCGCTGCTGGCACGCGTCGACTGCGTCGGGGCCCGCGCCCGCTGGGGGCTGGCGCGCGCGGCGAACCGGCCGGATCTCGGAGAGGATCGCGCGCTGCGCATCGTGGCCGGCCGCCACCCGCTGCTGCGCCGCGAAGTCCAGCCGCTCGACGTCGATCTCGGGGAACGTTTCGACGCGCTCATCATCTCCGGTCCGAACATGGGCGGCAAGAGCGTCGCGCTCAAGACCATCGGCTTGTTCTGCGTCTTGGCATATGCCGGAATTCCGCTGCCCGCTGCTCCCGGAACGCGCTTCGGCAGATTCGAGCACGTCGCGTGCGTATTGGGTGACGAGCAATCGATCGCCGATGATCTTTCGTCGTTTTCGGCGCATCTGCAAGCGCTGCGAGGAGCGCTCGCCGTTGCCGGGCCGCGTTCGCTCGTGCTGGTCGATGAGATCGGCTCCGGCACCGAGCCGTCAGCCGGCGCCGCGCTGGCGCAGGCCTTTGTCGAGGCGCTGCTCGCGCGCGGAGCGCGCGCGGTCGTCACGACGCATTTCACGCAACTCAAGGTGTTCGCGGCGGCGGCCGAGCGGGTGACCAACGCCTCGATGCTCTTCGATCCGGAGACGAACGCGCCGACCTACGTGTTGGCCGTCGGCGTTCCTGGCCAGTCGCTGGCGTTTCCGCTTGCAAAGGCGCTGAAACTTGACCCGGCGCTTATCGCCCGCGCTGAAGAATTGTTGGGCGTCGAAGCGCGCGGCCTGGAACGGGCGTTTGAGGAGCTCGCCGCCGAACGCGATGCGATGCGCCGCAAGCAGACGGAACTCGAAGCGGAGCGCGGCCGCAGTCAGGAGCTCGAAGCGGAACTCGCGCGGCAGGTCGAAGCGGCTGCGAAGGAACGAAAGCAGTTCGAACTGCGTGCCGCCGGCGTGCTTCACGACGCCGTGCGTCAAGTGCGCGCCGAGCTGGTCGAAAGCGCGCTTCGCAGCGCCGAGGTGACGCGGCGGGAAAAAGCGCCGAGCGAAGCCGGTGCCGGCAAGGCGCTCGAGAAGACCTTGGAAGGCATGCGAAAGTCGCTCGGGCTCGAGCCCTCAGCGCCCGGAGAGAGCGGCGGCCCAGATTTCAAAGCGGGCGATACCGTCTTCGTGCGCAGCTTCGACGCATCCGGGGTGATACGGGAGCTCTACGAGCGCGATGCCCTCGTCGCGATGGGCGGAGTGAAGGTCGTCGTCTCACGTTCGGAGTTGAGCGCGCAAGCCGGCAAGCCGGTGACGCCGGCTCGCCATGCGACGATGGAGCCTGTCTTAACGGATGCGCCGAGCAGTATCGACGTCCGGGGCATGCGTGTCGACGAGGCCATGCCGCTGGTGGACAAAGCGCTTGACAGCGCGAGCCTCGCCGGGGCGGCGGAACTTCGCATCATCCACGGCAAGGGAACGGGTCAGTTAGGGCGCGGCATCCGTGAATTCTTGCGCGACCATCCGCAAGTGGCGACGACCGTGCAGGCCGGGGACCGCGAGGGCGGCTCCGGCGTCACGATCGTCTCACTTAAATGATCCGAAATGTAGTGCCGGGGCTCTAGCCCCGGAATGGACCTACGTGTATTTCGGCGCCGGCGTGGCTTGAGCCGGCTGCGGCTGCGTGATGGTGTTCGTCGTGTTGGTGGTGTTGTTTGGCGGGGTCTGGGTCGCCCACGGTTTCCATACGAAGAGCACTACGAGCGCCGCGACGACGATCACCGCGACGATGCCGAAAATCGCAACCGAATTGCTGCCGCTTTCTCTGACGGGTTGTTGCATAGTTGTCTCCTCCTGTGAAAGTGATACCCACGCCCGCTCGTGCTCTAAACGCAGTCGCCAAGGGGAACGGGTCAGGGGACCTTAACAACGGCTCATGACCGAACAGGCGCTCACCCGCACCGTGGACGCGCTATGCGCCCGCACGGTTGACGTCGTTTCACGCGAGGAACTTGCACGGCGCTTGCGCTTGGGCCGGCCGTTGCGCGTCAAGTTCGGCATCGATCCATCCGGCCCGCAGCTTCATCTCGGTCACGCAGTGGCGCTGCGCAAGTTGCGAGAGTTTCAGGACTTCGGGCATCAGGCGGTGCTGCTGGTCGGTGACTTCACTGCGCAGATCGGCGATCCGACGGGCCGTGTCGACGGGCGCAAGCCGCGCAGCGCCGCCGAGATCAAGCGCGATATGGAGACTTATGTCGACCAGGCGGCGTTGATCCTCGACATCGACAAAGCCGAAATCGTGTACAACAGCACCTGGTTGTCGAAGTTGACCTTTGCCGACGTCGTCGGACTTGCCGGCAAGACCACGGTTGCGCGCATGCTCGAGCGCGACGATTTCACCAAGCGCTACGAATCAGGCGACGCGATCGGTCTGCACGAGTTTCTGTATCCGTTGGGCGTGGCGTACGATTCGGTCGCGACGCGCGCCGATGTGGAACTGGGCGGCAGCGAGCAGTTGTTCAACCTGCTCATGGGCCGCAAACTGCAAGAAGATGCCGGCCAGGCGCCGCAGATCTGCATGACGTTGCCCATCATCGAGGGCACCGACGGCGTGGTCCGCATGGGCAAGAGCTTGAACAATTTCATCGCCTTGCGCGAGGCGCCCGGGCAGATGTTCGGGCAAGTGATGTCCATTCCCGACGCGTTGCTGCTGCGCTACTGGCAACTGGCGGCGTATGCGAGCGATGACGAGATCGCGCGCCAAATGGCGTTACCGCCCCGGGAATCGAAGATGAACCTCGCCGAAGCCATCGTTGAGCTCTATCACGGCGCCAAAATGTCCGGCGCCGCACGCGAGCATTTCGAGCGCACCGTCGTGCGAAAAGAGATTCCCGAGGATGTTCCGGAGTACGAACTTGCTTCGAGTTCCGGCAAAGCCTCGCTTGCGAAGCTGCTCGTGCTGACGGGACTCGCTGGGTCAAGTCGGGACGCGCAGCGCCTGATCGAGCAAGGCGCGATCAAGATCGACAGCGAGCGCGCGACCGACACGCGGCACACCGAAAAGTCATGGGACGGAAAAGTGCTGCAGCGCGGCAACCACCAGTTCATCCGCATAAAGCTTTTGTAGTGCCGGGGCTTTAGCCCCGGAAAACTCGGGGCTACATCGCCTCATCCCCCGCCGACTCCAAGATCTCTTGGATATCCTCCGGGGAGAAGCAGTAGTGCTGCCCACAGAAATCGCAGCGCACGTCGGTGTCTTCGCGCGCCCGCGCCATGGCCGAGAGTTCGGCGCGCCCGAGTCCGACGACGACCTTCGCGACGCGCTCGCGGCTGCATCGGCACGCGAATTCGAGCGGCTGGAGGTGCGTGACTCGCGGGTTCAAGGCGCCCGCGAGCTCGTTCACGAGTTGTTCGGGCGTGAGTCCGCGGCGCACCAAGCCGCTCACATGCGGCAAGCTCCTTGCTGCCTTCTCCAACGCCCCGGTGACGTCGAGATCGGCGCCGGGCAAAAGCTGGGCCAAGATGCCGCCGGCGGCGAGCACGCCCTGGGGGTTTGCAAGTACGCCCACCGCGACGACGCTCGGGATCTGCTCTGAATGGGCGAAAAAGTACGCGAGATCGTCTCCGATCTCGCCGGTCTGCAACGGCACTGAGCTCGTATACGGTTGGCCGGTCTCGTAGATTCTGGTCACGTTGAGAAAACCGCGACCGACGACGGCGCCGACGTCGAATTTGCCGGCGGCGCTCAACGGCACGTCGGCGCCGGGTCTGCCGGGATAACCGCGCACGCGGCCGCCGGGTCGCACTTCCGCGACCAGACCGCGGACGGGGCCGTCCGCAACGACTTGCAGCGTGATGCGCTCGTGACCGCTCGACGACGAGCCGATGAGCGCGGCGCCGGTCAGCAGTCTGCCGAGCGCAGCGGTGACGGTCGGCGAGCAGCCGTGGCGCGCCTGCGCTTCGCTGACGAGCGCTGTGGTCCGCGCCGCGACCACGCGCACGGTGTCGCCTGCCGCGAGCGCTGAAGCCGCATAATCGGAATTCATCACTCGTGCTTCACAGTGCGGGTCGCGCCGCTCCTGCATCGAGGGATGCACCGGCGCACGGCAGAACCACGCGCGGATGAAAAAACGCGCTGTGCGGTCTGCCGTGGTGCTTCACGGTCCCAATCTCAATGCGTTGGGAAAGCGCGAGCCTGACGTGTACGGCTCGATGACGCTGCGCCAGGTGGACGATGCGATCCGCGCGCTTGCCAAGCAGCTCAAGATCAGCGTGAGCATCGCGCAGCATTCTGGCGAAGGCGCTCTCATCGACGCCATTCACGCGGCGGGCGCGCGGGGAAGCGCGATCGTGATCAATCCCGGTGCGTTCGCGCACTACTCGTACGCATTGCGAGACGCGCTGGCGTCCGTCGACGTTCCCAAGGTCGAAGTGCACCTCTCGAATGTTCACGCGCGCGAGCCGTTTCGCCGTCGTTCGGTCATCGCACCGGTGGTGAATGGCACCGTCGGCGGTTTCGGCGTGGATTCCTACCTCTTGGCATTGCGAGGAGTAGCCGCAATGCTTGATGACACAAGGGCTTGACGCGCTTTCGGGCAGGAATCACCCGCCAGCGAGGGAAGAGGCCTGCTTCGAGCACGACGTCGACGCGAGCGCCAAAGCATGCTTCGCGTGGCACGAATTTGTTCGTCCGCCGAATTGGAGGTTCCCGATGACCAAAGCCGAGCTGATCGAGGAAGTTGCAGCCGAGACCAAACTCACCAAACGCGATGTGACCATGGTCGTAGATACGTTGTTGGAAAGCATCAAATCGGCTCTTCAGAAGGGCGATAAGGTCCAGCTCATTCCTTTCGGCAGTTTCGAGACGCGCAAGCGCAAAGCGCGCGAGGGCCGCAACCCGAAAACGGGCGAGAAGCTGACCATCTCGGCGCGCACCGTGCCGGCATTCCATCCGGGTAAGGACCTGCGCGAGAGCGTCAACAAGGGCAAGAAGAAGTAGTTCAACCACCCCTTCGCTTATTTAGGGCGTAAGGATTCGGGCAAGCGGCGCAGAAGTAGATAAGAGCACACGTAGGGGTTTGGAGTTCATGCAACTTGGCCGCAAGGCAATCTCGAAGCGACGCGATCGCGCGTTGCCCGATCTTCTCCGGTCTCGGTAAGCGCCTACTCTCACATATCGCAGCTGCCGCGACTGAGCGTTACCTTGCGCCAAATCAGCAGCTCAGCGCGCAGGGCGAGCCATTCGCATACCTCGGCGTCGTCGCGCGGGGATCCGTGCTCGGGATCGTTTCGTCCAAAGACGGCCGCGACCAGATACTGTATGAGGCCGGGTTTGGCGAATCGTTTGGCGAGACGCTCGTGTTCGGAGGCGAAGCAAGCCTAGGACGCTCCGCCGCCGGCGCGCGTGGTGCGGTTGTGGTGCTGATCGCAAACGCGACCCTCGAGAAAGCCTGTGGAGCAAACCCCGTGCTCGGACTTCAGTTGGCTCGCGCAATCGCGCAACGCGCGCAGATCGTCGCAAACGGTTTAGCGAGTCTCGCATTCACATCGACCAAGGAGCGCGTCGCGCGCGCTATCCTAGCGCTGGTGCGAAGCGTGGAAGATGACTGGATGGACGCCCCCGCCGAGCTGCGTGAACTCTCGCAGACTCAACTGGCCGAGCGGTCCGGAACCGTGCGCGTCGTGGTGGCGCGCGCCTTGCGCTCGTTGGAAGAGGCCAACGCGATCGAGCTCGAACGCGGGCGTATCAAGCGGCTCAACGCAGCCGCTCTGGCACGCCGGGTGTGACCAAAGTATCAGGTTAAGCCCTTCCTACGGTGCTACTATAGAGGCACCAAGCGGGGCCTTGCTGGGCTCCCAGGGTTCAGGCAGGCGTTTGGCGACCCCATAGACGTGGGTAGAATTCCTTCATACATTGGCGTCCGATCGAATTTGTGAACGGTGGCAATTGTGACTAGACTTGCGGGCCAACGGCCCAACACCCCCAGCGCGGCAACCGCGCCGCGCTTGGCAGCGGCCTCGGTTCTCGTTCTGCTTCTGTGCGGCTTCGCGTCCGTCGCGAATGCGGCTGCCGCCGACTTCGGTGCGCCGCCCTCCGGCGAGATACCGATCCTCTATAACGACCACCACGTCTACGCCAAGCCCGACGAACTCAAGCAGAATCGCGTTCTCGCCGCTTTCGTGAAGAACGGCGTGATCATGGTTCCGCTGCGCAGCATGTTCGAGCAGATGGGCGCGACGGTTTCGTGGAACGCCGCGAGCAAGACCGCCACGGCGCAAAAACCGGGCGCGTCGGTGCAGGTCACGGTCGGCAAGAACGAAGCCGTGATCAATGGAGAGACGCGACCGCTTGACGTTCCGCCTGAGATCTATCAGGGCGTGGTCGTCGTGCCGATACGCGTGATGTCTGAGTCCCTCGGCGCGTACGTGCAATGGATTCCCGGCCGGCGCATCGCCATCGTGCGGTACATCCCGCCGACTCCGATCCCGCTGCCTCCGCCGACGATAGCGCCGACCCCGCCGCCGACCCCGACACCGACGCCGACCCCGACGCCGGCACCGCAGGGCTATACCGTCTTCGTCCAAGGCGCGTACGCTTGGTCCAAGGTTTACAACGAGTTCGCGGACCGCCAGTGCTGCCGATCGTGGGTGGGGAGCGCAGCGCTTGCGCCAGAAAACTCAGTATGGGCCCTTAAAGTCGACTATCGCCAAGACACGTACGTCACGAGCGATAACATCGTCAACCCGCTCGGCAACCACTATACGAGTTTCTTCACCATCGACGGCGGCACCGCGGTCACGCCCGTTTTTCAGGCGCGCCAGAGCAACTGGGATGGGCGCTTGGAGTTCAAGGTAGCGTCGCCGCGGGTCTACATCGGAGCTGGTTACATCCAGAACTCCAACAACTTCGGATATCCGCATTGGAGCGGCATCGGCGGCGGACTCGAGAAGCTGCCCGACCTAAAGTCGGGGATCGGTTGGTTCGGCTCCGCGTTCTACTATCCGAGCGCGAGCGGCAACTATACGGTCAACGACCCAGCCAGTTCGAATTTCGGCAAGACCTATCGAGAACAGTACCAGATCGTGAAGTACGATATCGGCCTCGACCTCTCTTCGGCTCGTTTCCCATTGTATCTCTACGGTGGTTTCAGTGGCGATCGGTTTGTCGCGAAGCAGAACGCACCAATCGCCCAGACGCATAGCGGCCCTTACCTCGGCCTCGGCGTGAAGTTCTAGGCGGTCGGGAGGACCGTGAATATGCTCAAGACAACGCGCTTCTTCCACGCTCGGCTGATCGCCGTGCTAGTGGCCATAGCGTACCTGACCGGGTGCGGCACTAATTGCGCCGTTCCAGCCTTTAATTCCGCGCTGCCGTCCGGCACGGCATCGTGCACGACAAACGGACAAACGGGAGTGCCCCTTGGAACGGCCGCCAACTTCGCGGTGCTGGGCGGCTCCACGGTCACGAACACCGGCACTCCGACCATCGTGAGCGGCGAACTCGGGGTGTGGGCGGGCTCGGCGGTCACCGGATTCCCGCCGGGGCTGGTGGTCAACGGTTCGATACACCGCGCTGATCCTACCGCGATGACGGCTCAAGGCGATTTGACCACCGCGTACGTCAACGCGATGAACCGCGTGGTTCCGGCCCCGACCATCGTGAGCGGGGATATCGGCGGTTCGACCCTCACGCCCGGCATCTACAAGTCGACGTCGAGTCTGGGGCTCACAGGGACCGTCACGTTGGACGGGCAGAACCTGGTCAACCCCGTCTTTATCTTCCAGATCGGGTCCACCCTGACTACGGCGACCGATAGCATCGTCAGGCTGATCAACGGCGCCAACGCGTGCAACGTCACCTGGCAGCTCGGCAGCGCCGGAATCTTTGGAACGCGCACGGCTTTCTTTGGAAATGTTCTGGCGCAATCATCGATCACATTCAACACCGGCGCGACGATCACAGGCAGAGCACTGGCACGTGACGGTGCGGTGACGTTAGACGATAATCTTGTCACTAGGCCGTAGGAACTGACGACCAACAACCCGGGATAAACTAGGTCTTGGAAAGCAGGCGTGCCGCTGAGCGGCGCGCCTGTTTCGCATACGCCGCCGAACCCTCGATGTTGCACATGACCTCAGCCCCGGCCGTCAGGATCATGAGGGAGCGAGCTAGATCGGCTCGATTCGGCACGCCGGCATCCGTAGCCAGTTCGGTGAAGTAAGCGTGAAGCTGTCGCTTATTCTCGCTGACCTCATTGTGTATCGGGTGCTTTTGGTCGGGATACTCGGCCGCCGCTCGGTGAAAGGGGCATCCCCGATAGTCTTCTGACTCGAACCATTCGGCCAGCACGTCGAACACGGCCAGCAAACGCTGCTTCGGCGTGCGCCCGAGCTGCTTCACGCGTTCCTTGAGCCAAGCCATCCATCGTTTGCTGCGCTCGCGGACATAGGCGGCGCTCAGGTGCTCTTTCGTCGGAAAGTGCTTGTAGAAGGTCATCTTGGCGACGCCCGCACGCTCGATGATCGTCTCAGCGCTCACCCCACGAATGCCGTCGAAGTTGAAGCTTTCGAGCGCAGCGTCCATGATTCGCCGCTGGGCGGCAGAGGGTTCTTCTCGTCCCATGTTGCTGAGCGTACCAGTACGTCTATTGTCATGTCAAGGCCTTGACAACAAGACGGACTAGTCCGTATACTTACGGGCATTACATGGTTCGTGACGCGGAACAGCGACGGGCGGACGCCATCGCGCGCTGCCCCTTGTTTGCCGGGATCGGCAAACGGCTGCTTGCTCGCCTCGCCGGCGCGGCGATCGAGAGCCGCGTTGGCCCGAACGAGACGTTCGCCCCGCAGGGCCAGCCGTTCCCGTTTCTAGGCGTCGTTGCGGAAGGCGCGGTGGTCGCGATCATCTCGTCGCGAGATGGGCGCGAACAGATGCTGTACCAATCTGTGCCCGACGAGACATTCGCGGAGGTTCCCTCCCTTGACGGCAGGGTGACCTTATATCGCTTTGCGGCCGGCGCGCGCGGGGCATTGAGTCTTCTGATTCCGAGACTTGCGCTCGAGGAGGCATGCGAAGCGAGCGCGGAGCTCGGGCTTCGGTTGGGGCGAGTGGTGAGCGAGCGCGCGCGGATCCTAGCGGATTGTCTCACACACCTCGCGTTCGAGACGACCTTGGAGCGGATCACGCGCGCGATCCGCTCGTACATCCCGCGCGAGGCCGCCGGTTGGGTGGACGCTTCCCCCGAGCTGAAGGGCCTCTCACAAAATCAACTGGCCGAGCTGAGCGGCACCGTCCGCATCGTGGTCGCACGCGCGCTGCGCTCGCTGGCCGCGGCTAACGTGATCGAGCTCGACGGCGGTCGCATCAAGCGCGTCAACGCGGACACCCTCGCACACCAATCTTGACTTCTTAGGCGGCCAGGTGCCCCCTCGCGCGCCGCCCAATCCACGGCAGCATATGCGCAAGGTCAACACCAAGGACATCACTGAGGATACCTGGACATCCCCAAAGGGAAAATTCAGCGGCGCCGGCATTGGGGTCTCTGAGGCCCTGGGGCGTAAGCCGAAGTCCACGGACCTCATGGAGCGTCATCCGTTTGACGTCGAGATCCTCCGCGTCGCTCCGGGGAAAACACCCTACCCCTATCACTCGCATAGCGCTCAGTGGGAGTTCTACCACGTGATTTCGGGCAAGGGCACTGCCCGGCACGAGGGCGGTACGACCCCGATCGAGGCCGGCGACGCATTCATCTTCGAGCCCGGCCAAGCGCATCAGTTCAAAAATGACGGTTCTGAAGACTTGGTGATCTACGTCGTGGCGGACAATCCGATCGGCGAATCGGTGTATTATCCCGACAGCAAGAAGTGGGGCGTGCGTTCACCCGAGCGCAGGCTGATCCGCTCCGATGCGCTTGATTACTTCGATGGCGAAGAGTAAATCATATAGCCACGTGATCGTAGCCACGGACCTTTAGGTCCGTGCCTCAAAGGTGAGCGTCCGAAAGCGCAGGAACCCCAAGTGCCAGAAGATCGGGCCGTAGCGTAGCTTGGTTATCGCGCCTGACTGGGGGTCAGGAGATCGCTGGTTCGAATCCAGTCGGCCCGAAAGCAACGCTCCAACCCCAACCCCGACTCCAACGCCTCACGGTCACCACTAAGAGACTATTGTCATGCGAATTCTAGGTCGCCTCGCCATTGCGGCAATTAGTCTTTTGGCATGCGGTTGCAGTCAACAATCACGCAGCGTCGCGTCAACAACGCCAAGTGCAGCGCCCAAACTCGCGGTTAGTGCATTACCCGCAGATCTCGGACTTTGGTATTCCACTCCCCGCGGGATTGATTACCGACAGTCGAATTGATTCTCACATTCCAGCCGGCGTGCCGCCGATTGACCGCCTTGTAATTCGAAAGGCGATGGCCATCTTGCCCGCCGACAAGCGCCAGAACATCGTATGGTTTCGCGTGCCCCCGGGGCGCCCCGGTTATGAGGAGCTTCCCAATCACGGGCTTGTGGTGGAGTACAACGCCGATATGGCGGTCGATCTGAAGCGGAACCTTTCCTTGCCCTTCGATGGCTACTACGTCTTGTATTACGATGGCCGTGTTCAACCTGACTCAAGTCTGATTTTTTCTCGCTATTTGAACAGATATTTGACCGTGGCTTCCAGCAGTAGAGGGCACTAGCTGACAGACATGGCAAAATCGTCCTGGGGGTCAGGAGATCGCTGGTTCGAATCCAGTCGGCCCGAAAGAAAAGACCCGCATTCCAAGAGGCATGCGGGTTTGTCGTTAGCGATGATTCGCAAATGAGAACTCCGCTGGGGGACCGAACCCGCTCTTGAAATGGGAGCGTCGGTTCATTCGGCGGGTATTGGACATTGAGCCTAGAGGTTTGGAGCACGGTGGCGGCCGTCGGCACGTTCCTCGTCATCGCCGTAACGGCGATCGCGGCGCTGGCGCAGTTGCGGCACATGGGGTCGCGCAACCAGCTCGAAGCGGTGCTGTCGCTCAACCAAGAGTTTCGCAGCCAGGAGCTTCAGGACGCGTTGCGTTTCATTCAAAAGGACCTGCCGTCAAAGATGGAAGACCCGGCGTTCCGCGCGGAACTGGGGTCGCGGGGTTTCATCGATGCGTCGGTTCATCAGGAGATGAGCGCCTGTAACTGGTTCAACGAAATGGGCACGCTGGTCAAACACGGACTGGTCGACGAGCGGACCTTCTTGGATCTTTACGGCCGGCTGGCAGCTCAATATTGGGATCTCCTTAGCCCCGCGATAGCCATCTTGCGGCGAAACCGCGGGTCCGGCCAATATCAGAATTTCGAATACCTGGCGATTCGATCGCGTGATTGGCTTGCGCGATATCCGGATGGGCATTTCCCCGGCGCAATCTCTAGACTTCGCACTGACGACGTCTGGTTGGTTCACGATGGACAACGCCCGCCGAAGTAAACCTAAGGCTCGAGTAGCTGCCACGCTGAAGTCGCTGCCTACCGGCACGGTCACCTTCCTGTTCACCGACATCGAGGGCAGCACGGAGCGCTGGGAGCGCGATTCCAAGGCGATGAGCGCCGCGGTGGCGCGCCACGACGCGCTGTTGCGAGCGGCCATCGAGTCGCATGGCGGCTACGTGTTCAAGACCGTGGGCGATGCTTTTTGTTCGGTCTTTCAAGACGCGCGCGAGGCGCTGACGTCGGCGCTCGACGGCCAGCGCGCGCTCGCGGAGACCGACTTTGCGGCCGTGGGTGGGCTCAAGGTGCGCATGGCGCTGCATACCGGGTTTGCGGACGAGCGCGACGGCGACTACTTCGGCTCGACGGTCAACCGCACGGCGCGGCTGCTGGACATAGGTCATGGCGGTCAAGTATTGGTTTCGGACGTGACAGCGGATCTAGTGCGCGATGCGCTGCCAAAAACGGCAGCGCTGCACGAGCTGGGCGCCCACCGCCTCAAGGACCTGACCGCACCCGAACACGTGCATCAGCTCGTCGCGTCGGGGCTGACCGCGAAATTCCCGCTGCTGCGCTCGCTGGACACCCTGCGAAACAATCTGCCGCAGCAGCTCACGTCCCTCATCGGCCGAGATCAAGAAGTTGCCCAAATCGCGGAGCTGCTGGACGAGCACCGGTCCATCACGCTGACCGGCGTCGGCGGCGTGGGCAAGACTCGGCTTGCCTTGCAAGCCGGCGCGGAGCTCGCCGATCGGTTTGAGGACGGAGTGTGGTTCATCGACCTTGCTTTGCTGGCCGATTCCGATCTCATAGCCGGCGCGATCGCGGCTCTGTTCGGCGTGCGCGAGTCTCCCGGCCAGTCGTCGCTCGAAGCGATCGGACATGCGCTCAAGCCCAAACGCATGCTGCTGATCTTGGATGACTGCGAGCATGTCATCGCGGTCGCCGCCAAAGTCGCCGAGGCGCTGTTACGCACGTGTCCGCAGGTCCGGATTCTGGCGACGAGTCGCGAGCCGCTGCATATCCAAGGCGAGCGCATCGTGCCCGTGTCGACCTTGTCGACTCCCGAGAGCACGGAAGGCTTGACCGTGGCTCGCGCGCTAGAGCATGCGGCTGTCGCGCTGTTCGTCCAGCGCGCCGCCGCCTCCGACAGCCGCTTTAGCCTGACCGACGCCAACGTAGCCGGCGTCGGCGAGATCAGCCGCCGGTTGGACGGCATCCCACTGGCGCTCGAGTTGGCGGCTGCGCGGGTGCGGGCGCTTGGCGTCAGCCATCTATCGGAACACTTGGCTCAACGCTTTCGGCTCTTGACCGGCGGCGGACGCACCGCGCCGGCTCGCCACCAAACGCTTCGAGCCGCTATCGACTGGAGTTATAATCTTTTGTCGGATGCCGAAAGATTGCTGTTTTGCCGTCTGGGGATATTTGCAGGCGGGTTCGATCTGGAAGCTGCGACTGCGGTGTGCGCCGCAAAGCCGATCGAAGAGTTCGAGGTCGTCGATCTGCTGTCGTCGCTGGTCGATAAATCGTTGGTGATGCCCGACTTCGGCCATGAGATGAGATACCGGTTGCTGGAGTCGACGCGCGCCTATGCCCTGGAACGGATGGACGAGGAGGGGGTGCGCGAAAGCACATGCGAGCGACATTGTCGCTATTTTGCCGAAATCGCCAAGAAACTGTGCGATGCGCTCCCGACGACGAATCTCAATCCCTGGCTTGCGCGGATCCGCGCCAATCTGGAGAACTATCGCGCGGCGCTGGAGTGGGCACTCGGCCGAGGCCGCGACTCAGCCCTCGGCGCCGAACTCGCCTGCGGGTTGGAGACGTTCTGGTGGCATGGCGGCAGCGAAGCAGAGGGGCGGCGCTGGATCAAGGCGGCGCTCGATCACGTCGATGAAGGCGCTTACCCTGAGGTAACCGTTCGGCTCCGGCGGGTCCTCGCGCGCCTCACCGCACGAGTCCTTTACTCATGACGAGAAGGTAACGGCACATGCTTTGCGTACCTATCGGTCAAGAATCCCGGAGGAACTCACATGCCGCGATATATGATCGAACGAATCTTTAAAGACGGCCTGGCGATTCCGACCAACGACAGCGGATCCGAAGCATGTAAGGCCGTCGTCGGCAAGAATGAAACCGTCGGCGTGACCTGGGTGCATTCGTACGTCTCGAACGACCACAAGAAGACGTACTGCGTGTACGACGGACCGAACGAAGAGGCCATCCGCCAGGCCGCCGAACGCAACGGCCTACCATGCGACAAGATCACGGAGGTCAGCGTTCTCGACCCGTATTTCTATCACTGACCCGCTCGGCCCGAAACCCAAAAGCCCGCATCCAGTCCGAGTGCGGGCTTTTTGTTTCTTAAAGCAGAAGCACGGCGCGTGCAATTCTGGACGGCCGCGCTGCCCGCGTTCTTGGCTTCCTCCGTCGAGTGCGTCGAGGCGCTGACGGTGGTGCTCGCGGTCGGCATCACGCGAGGCTGGCGCTCGGCGATCATCGGTTCCATCGCGGCGATCGCGTTGCTCGGGCTGCTCGTGTTGCTTTTCGGGCCGCTGCTGGACCGGTTCCCGATCGCGTGGCTGCAGATCGCCGTCGGTTGGCTGTTGATCCTCTTCGGGATGCGCTGGCTGCGCAAAGCCATACTGCGCGCCGGCGGCTTCATCAGCATGCACGACGAGTCGGACGCGTTCGAACAGCAGAAGCGAGGGTTGGGGGCCTCGAACGCACGGGGTCGGGGAGCCTTGGATCCCGTCGGTTTCCTTGCATCGTTCAAAGCCGTGACGCTCGAGGGCTTAGAAGTCGTGTTCATCGTGATCGCCATCGGCGCCACGGCGCACGCGCTCCTTCCGGCAAGCGCAGGCGCCGCGGCGGCCGGCGTGCTGGTCGTCGCTGCCGGGGTCATATTGCGCCGCCCGCTCGAGCGCGTGCCGGAGAACAGCCTCAAGTTCGCGGTGGGCGTCTTGCTCTCGGCTTTCGGCACGTTCTGGTTCGGCGAAGGTCTCGGCATGACGTGGATCGGTCAGGATCTTGCCATTCTCGGGCTCGTCATCGGCTATGCCTTCATATCGTTCGTCGCCGTTGCGCTGTGCCGGCGCGTGCATGCTCGGCCCGCGAGCGCAACGAGGGTGCCGCAGATATGACCTGGCTGGCGAGCGGTCTCAAGCAGGTCTATGGGCTGTTCGTCGACGACGGCTGGTTGTCGCTTGCGGTCTGTATCTGGTTGTTGATCGCATGGTTCGTCCTGCCGCACTTCGTCACCAGCGCGAGCACGCGCCCGATCGTCCTCTTCGTCGGCCTGGCGCTGCTCCTCGCTGACAGCGTGCGTCGGGGCGTGCTGCCTCACGGGCATGACGCCAAATGAACGCGCTCAGCAGCGGTCTTTCCTCGATGCTCCCATCGCTCTCGGTGGTCACCGGCATGATCACCCCGGCGATCCTCATCCTGGCCGCCGGCTCGCTCGTCTCGAGCACGCTCGTGCGCATCGGCCGCATCGTCGATCAGACGCGCGGGCTCATCGCACGCGGCGAGGAGCTGCGCCGCATCGGCAAACGTGCCGCGCTGCCGCTCATCGACGAGCAGCTCACGATTCTGCTGCGCCGCGCCGACCTTGCTCGCAGCGCGCTCACGGGATTCTACCTCGCGATCGCGCTCTTCTTGCTCTCGAGTCTGGCGATCGCGCTGACACTGCTGTTACACAGCCCACTCACGTGGCTTGGGCCTGCGTTTGTCATCCTCGGCGGCGTCTGCCTGTTCGCGGCTGCGGCTGTGCTGCTGTTCGAGGTGAATCTATCGGGCGGTTCCACGCGCCGCGAAGTGGATTGGTACCGCACCGGCGCCTTCGACGAGAATACCACTACGACAGGATCTTCACCACCGGCGTCATCACGTTGACGGCGTGCACCGATAGCGCGCGTTGACTCGCGCTAAGGTACTTCGATTTTTGGAGCGGGCGCAAAGCGTCGAGGCCGGCGCTCCAAAGCTCTTTCACCTTGACGTTATGATGTAACTTCGCTTCGGCTTCGCCGGCGACGTACAGCGACTCGCCGTAGAAATACGAGTAACTCGCCTGCTTTGCAGGAGCGCCGGCCGCCTTGGCGTGTTGGGCGCAGGCGTAATAGCTGGTGGCGGCTTCCTGCATGTCAGCAGACGTGTAGATGTACCTGCCGGCCTGGTAATCGGTGGAGGCCTTCGCGAAAAGCGAATCGGCGTGTGCGCCGCACCCGGTAGCGGCCGCGCTCGGAGTAGACGGGAGCAGGCTAACAAGCACCATCGCCAGCAACAGCAATCGTTTCATGTCGCAAGAATAACATGCTTGGCCGCGAGACCACAAGTGACGGGCGACGACCAAAGGATAGGCGACCCGAACTTCCGGCTGGAACAAGGTGGCGCTCGCTGACTCGGAACGGAGCCGTCTCATAGACTACAGCATCGCGCCCGATCTTTGGACCACGCTCGGCGGCGTTTTCGCGCTGAAGGGGCAGGCTTTTGCCCACAGCGTCGTGCTGAAGCACGCGCCGGTGATCGCCCTCGCCATCATCTTGGCTGCGGGATTGTCGTCTGCGGTCGGCCAGAGCATCGTACTTTTCGCCAATCGGGTCAAGCTTGGCCGTTTCGTTTTCTGCCTGCTGATCAATGCTTTGCTCTTCGCATTCGGCTATGCGTTCCTGACCCTGTCAACATGGGTGATCACATGGCTGCGCGGCACGCATCTCTCGCTCGCCACGCTTTGGATCGTGTTGGCGCTCAGCTACGCACCGCTGCTGTTCTCGTTCCTGGAAGCGATGCCATATGCGGGCATCGTCATCACGTGGGCGCTGCGCGTATGGTCGTTGCTTGCTGCGATCGTCGGCCTCTCTGCAGTAGGACATATGCCGGTAGCGGAGGCGTTCTTACTCGTCGGGCTTGGTTGGCTGGGGCTTGGCATCGCGCAGCAGACGGTCGGCAAGCCGATCGCCGCGCTTGGCGCGCGACTGTTGGACATCGTGGCGGGCGCGCCGGTGGACACGGACGAGCAAGAGGCTATAGACCGCGTGCAAGCCCCCGCGATCGCCGCCGCGGGCTCCATCACGCCACCTGCGGTCTCCGACGCGCCAATCGTGGTGGAACCGCATCACGGGGTGCTCGCGCCGGGCGCCGGTTTAAGCGCGATCGTCGGCGTGGTCGTCGCGCTCGTCGTCGCCGTGCTCTTGGTGCTCGCGATAGCGCCGGCGCAAAGAGCGCTCTTCGCCTGGCATGACAGCGTTTCGGCGTGGGCGCGCTGGCCGATCGACCTCGTGTGGATCGCCATGTTCGCCATCATCATCGCGGCCATGCTCGCGCCTCTGGAGACGCTCGGCTGGTGGGCGGGATGGTACGGCGACGAGATAAAGCCCACGCCTGAAGCGCAAAAAAGCGGCAAAGCCGACGATCAAAAAGTATCGCGTTACATCGTCTACATGGACGGCATCGGACAGTCAAGCGGAAAATACACTCCCGACGTTGAGACGTTCCTGGACGCGCTCGCGCCGACGCTGCCCAAGCGCACGCGACTCATCCGAGGGCTGATGGCGTACTCGGTGCTCAACCGGCCGCTCGACGATGATCCTGTGCTGGCCTGGTTCTGGAAGATCGTCGACGCGGTGCGGTTCAAGAGGCCCTCGAGCATCCTCGGCATGATCGTCAACATCCGCAACGTCATGATCGTCGCGGTGTCGGCCGATTCACGCTACGGACCGATCTACAACTACGGCATCGCCAAGGTGCTCTACGACGGCCTCATCGCCAACGGCTACCGGCTGCGCAGCGGCGTGCCCGTCACGCTGATCGGCTATAGCGGCGGCGGACAGATGTCGGCCGCCTCCGCGGGATTCCTGAAGCGCGCGCTACAGGCGCCGATCGACGTCATTTCGCTCGGCGGCGTCATCAGCGGAAGCAGCCGCGTGCTGGACCTCGAGCATCTCTACCATCTGGTCGGCGACAAAGACGGCGTCGAGAAGCTCGGGCCCATCCTGTTCTGGTCGCGCTGGAAGATCTTTTGGCGGACGTACTGGAACCGCGCGAGACGGCTTGGACGCCTCACACGCACTTCGCTTGGACCGGTAGGCCATCAAGTGCCGGGCGGCATGTTCGATCCCAACGCTCGGCTGCCCGGCGGGCAGACCAATCTTCAGAACACCGTCGCCGACATACAAAAGATCCTGCGCGGGCGCTTGGAGTCGAGCGGGCCGCGCGAGCCGCTGCGCCCGAGCAACTACGGATTGTATGTCAAGGCGGCGTGGAACCGGCCCGACTATTACCCGATCAGTGCCGGCGTTGATCCCGCGCGCTACCTGCCGCTCGCGGAATGGATGGGCAGACTCATCCTCCCGAAGCCCGACGAGCGCAGCGACGTGCAGGGGGCTTGGTTCGAAGTGCACCACGCGGATCAAGCGCACGCGCAACTGGTCGGCAAGACCGTCAAGCTGCGCTGGTCGGCCGATCCGCTCGTGCAACGCCGCGTGCGCGCGGTGACGCGCGACGTGTTCTTCAGCGCAGACGCCGATTATTCGCTGCGCCACAGCGGCTGGATCGAGCCCGTCCGCCTTGATCACCGTCAACTGGTCGATCCGCTCGAATCGCTCGCGGGCTCGCGGCCCAACGACGACGTCGTCGTGATGCTGATGGGGCCGGTCGAAGTGGCCGAAGAGGACGGCAGCACCGTCCTGCGCATCACCCGCGAGCCGGCGCAGATCGGCGGCCGCTATTACGGTTTGGTCCGTTTCGTCGAATCGGTCGGCGCGGACCGCTACCGCGTGGTTCATTTCAATCGCGCCACGCGCGCTTTTGACGGCCCCGATGAGATCGTCAGCGCGCCTCCCGCGGTGGCCGACACCGACCGGCGGCCGCCGTCTTCGATGCAAGCGATTGAAAAGTCGCCGCTCAACGCGGACGGCTGGTACGTCTACGGCTCACCGGACGCGCAGGGCGTGTTCGTCGTGCAAGCGCTTGGGCCGCGGGCGCTGTTGCGCGCGCAGCCCGGGGGAACCGTTGCGGGTCGCGACGCGGCATGGCGCTTCGTGCGCAAGGAGGCATGGGGCGATATCGCGGCGCGAAAAGGGACGGCGAGTTCGACCTTCCTCAGCGGGGATGGCGGCGATGCCGCGAGCGCGGTGTGGAAGGAGGGCGATGCGGCGCTCCTGATCCACACCTATGGCGGCATCGGAGGCCGGTTGGGCGAGAAGGCCGCGTCAGGCCCTGTGTACTTCGGGCACTTCGCGTACGGCGAAGCTCGCATCGTGCACGATCCGCTCGCGGACGAGCCGCGCTTCGAAATCGTCTACTATCAGGTCTACTCGCACAACACCGACGGGCTCGTGGCGGGCACGCTGCACTGGTCGCGCTTCTTGGGCGATCGCCAGTTCGGCTGGGCTGGTGTGCGTCCGACCTGCGACATCCTGTTGCGTCACGACGCGTTCACCAGCGACTTCCAGCTCGATCCTACGTGGAGCGCGTCAGTCCTGGGCATGCTCGGTTTGCAGCTTGAGGCGATGACCGCGCGCTATCGGATCGGCGACGGAACCGGTTGCACGTACGTCGGGCCCGCGAACAACTGCGCGCAGGACTCGAATCAGGCGCTCTTCGCGACGCTGCGCATGGTCAACCGGTTCGTCGAGGAGAATCCCGCTCAGGTGGCGTGGGCGACGCAGCATCCGGAGCAAGCGCAGCGTTACGAGCGGCTCAAGCTGCTGGAGAAGGATCTCGGCCGGCGCTTGAATCCGTTCGGTTCGCCGCGGCGCGACTGGAGCGCGAACGAATTCAATCTGGGCACGACCCTCGAGGACGCCCCGCTGCAGCAGCTGTGCCTGGGGCTGTCCAGTTGGCGCATGCTCTTGCCGCGCTACGCGAGCGACACGATCGTGGGCGCCTTCCTCGATCACGGCGCATCCGCGTGGGTGCTCAGCGCAGACGTGATCGGCGGCGAGCGGCCGGAGATCGAGCCCATAGCGCCGATGACGCTCTAGCGTTCGAGCGCTCGAGAAAGCCGGAAGATTAAAAGTTGCAGCCGCCCTCGTGACCGGAGGCGGCCGCTTGGCGGCCCTGGAATTTTGCCGGCCGGGGACCACGTTTTCGGACTAAGGTGCCCCGCCCTCGCCATACATAGGGAGGTTATCGCATGTATAGGGCGCTCTTATTGCTCGCGTGTTTTGTCGCGTTTAGTTTAGCGTTCTCGATGGGAGTTCCGTCGGCGGGCACCCCAACGCCGGTGGTAAAGCCGTGTGACGGTCCGTGTCACGGCGGACATCATCCGTTCCCGTCGAAGAAAATTCAGCACGTCATCATCATCTTCCAGGAGAACCGGACGCCGGACAACCTCTTCCAAGGTCTGCCCGGTGCCGACATCGCCAGCAGCGGGACCAATTCAAAGGGGGTAGTCATCAAATTGATGCCTCGGCCCCTGGCCAACCGGTTCGACCTCGACCACAGCCATCTGGCCTTTACGACCGAATACGACGGCGGCAAGATGGACGGCTGGGACAACGTGAAGATCCGCTGCCGCAAACCCTGTCGCCCGACCGCGTTCGGCTACACACCCAAAGCACAGATAATGCCGTACTGGCAGATGGCAACGACCTACACGTTCGGCGACCGCACCTTCCAAGACAACCAAGGCCCCAGTTTTCCCGCCCACCAGTTCCTCATCGCCGGGACTTCCACCGACTCGGTCGGCAGCAAATTGCTAGCCGCGGAAAATCCGCGCTACCCCGGGATGTCAGGTTGGGTCAGTAACGGGAAGAACTGCGACGGGTCGCCCAAAGCGCAAGTCACCATGATCGATGCCCTTGGCAACGAGACCGTCGTGATGCGGCCATGCTTCGAGCACCCGACCATCATGGATCTGCTTGACGCCAAAGGTGTTTCGTGGCGCTACTACGATGCCAACAACAATGGCTATTGGTCGGCCCCGGATGCCATCAAACATCTGCGCTACGGCTCGGATTGGACGAACGTCATCACCCCCGAGACGACCGTTCTCACGGACATCGCCGGCGGCAGCTTGCGACAGGTATCGTGGGTCAACCCCACGTGCGCGGAGTCCGATCATGCGAGTTGCAATACGGGCACCGGCCCGGCTTGGGTCGCGTCCATCGTCAACGCCGTGGGCGGCAGCAAGTACTGGAAGGACACGGCCATCTTCGTGACGTGGGACGATTGGGGCGGTTGGTTCGACCACGTGAAGCCGCCTGTTCGCAGCTCGTACGAACTCGGTTTCCGCGTTCCGCTCATCGTCATCTCGCCGTACGCGAAGCCGGCCCACATCTCGCACGTGCAGCACGAACAATCCAGCATCTTGAAGTTCGTCGAGACGAACTTCGGACTGGGATCGTTGGGTTATGCAGATGCGTTGTCGGACGACCTGTCGGACTGCTTCAACTACGGCCAGAAACCCCTCAAGTTCGCGATCATCCCGACCGGCTGGCGCACGGCAGACCTCATGAGGTCCATACAAAAGTCGAGCGGGCCGGCGGACGACGACTTCTAGACAAACCCGATTAACTGGACGAAGAGACCCGCGCGCCGCAAGGAGCGCGGGTTTCTTCCATTCCTGTTAGAACACGCGATAATGGCTACCAAAACCGCGAACACGAGCTTCTTGCTCCAGGTCATACAGCCCGGATTGGCCGGCCTCATGGACGGCTCGGTGTCCACCCTGGCGCCGATCTTTGCCACTGCGTTTGCCACGCACGTGCCCCATACTGCGTTCCTGATCGGAGCGGCGGCAGCGGTCGGCGCCGGCATCTCGATGGCGTTTTCGGAGGGCCTCTCCGACGACGGCACGTTGACCGGTCGCGGCAACCCCTTCGTGCGCGGCGCTATCGTCGGGTTCATGACGTTCATCGGCGGCATTCTGCACTCGCTGCCGTTCTTGATCCCGAACCTTCCGACCGCGTTGACGCTCGCCTATGTCGTGGTAGGCTTCGAACTGATCACCATAGCGTACGTGCGCTATCGGTTCTTCGCCAGTTCGTTCCTCGTGTCGGCCGTCGAAGTGATCGTGGGCGGCGCGCTCGTCTTCACCGCCGGCGTGCTCATCGGGAGTTCCTGAACATGGCCATCAAGATCGGCGTCGTCGGGCATTTCGGCTTGGCGGTGAAGAGTCCGAAGAAGAGCGCGCGCTGGTGGTGCCGGACGCTCAACCTGCGCAAAGAGTTCGACTTCGGCAGCGGCGTGGCGGTCGGCAATGACGCCGTCACGATCGCGCTCTTTCGGGGAAAGCCGCGGCCCGAGGCGCTCGACCACATGTCGTTTCACCTTCGCAGCATGCGCGAACTTCGGGCCGCGCTTGCCGAGCTCAAGCGGAAGAAGGTCGAGCTAGAGGATCCCGGCGATGAGATCGGTCCCGAAGCGCCCGGGTCGCGCCACATGGCATTGTGGTTTCACGACCCGGACGGCTATCGCTGGGAGCTTTCCGTGCAGAACGCGGTCAGGTCGCCGGGCTGAAGGCTGGCATACCACCGACCGCACGTTCCATGGGCTGAAAATTCTATAAGATTTTCCTCGTCTGTCCTGAAACCCAAGGCAAGGTCGAGCGGTAACCAAGTTGAAGGGACTTGCCCGGCAAGACCTTTTGCTTGATGGCACGGCGTTAAGCATTGTTCACCTGCGGGGCCGCTAGCCCCGTCACTATGAAGTGGGGTTTCTCAACCGATGGGTGCTTTCAATACACGTGGTGCAGCCACGCTGTTTTTCGCCATGCTGTCGCTGCTGTGCGCGACGGCGGCCCGCGCCGACGACGCCCCCGTGAGCTACGCAAAACTCACCGAGGGCCTGACGCCGCAACACGGGCTTTTCACCGTTTGGCGAAAGGACGGGAAGGTCATGCTGGAGCTGTCGCCCAGCCAGCTCAACCATGACTTCATCCTCAGCGTCGTGCCAGGCAACGGACTGGGCGGCTATTTCATGCTGGCAGGAGCCGGCGACTACTACAGTCCGCGCATCGTCCGCTTCGTCAAGCAAGACGACAAGGTCTCGATCCTTTATCCCAACACCAACTTCGTTGCGCCGGCGGGCTCGCCCGACGCCAACGCGGTTGAAGATCAGACGGCCAAATCCGTCGTCGGAGTCAGCAAGGTGCTCGCGACCGACGACAAGAGCGGCGACGTGGTCATCGAAGCGACGCCGCTGTTGAGCGACGTCATGGATCTCGGCGACGCGCTCAAGGCTGCGCTGGGCAACCCGGAGCCCGGCAAGCTGTATCACCTCGACTCCGACCGCAGTTATTTCGGTCCGACCAAGTCATTTCCGGACAACACGCTCGTCGACGTGCGACAGACCTGGACGTCCGACGACGCCTCTATCGTGGATAACGTGATCGACCCGCGCGCGATCGAGTTCCGGATCGACTACAACTTCATCGAACCGCCAAACGACAAGGACTATATGCCGCGCCTTGCGGACGACCGCGTCGGTTATTTCTCGACCGCGCAGCTCGACTTCGGCACCGATAAGTACACCAGCCGGCAAAGGCGCTACATCTTGCGCTGGAACATGCAGAAGACCGATCCAAATGCCGCCATGTCGCCGGCGAAGCATCCGATGGTGTTCTACATGAGCAACACGATTCCGTATCGCTATCGCGACGCGATCCGGCGCGCGTGCTTGGAATGGAACAAGGCGTTTCTGCCGCTTGGCATCAGCGACGCCGTCCAGGTGAAGGATCAGCCGAACGACCCGAACTGGGATGCCGATGACGTCCGCTACAGCGTCCTTCGCTGGCTCACCGAATCGAACTCGGGCGGCTTCCTCGAGGCGCAATTCTTCTGGGATCCGCGAACCGGCCAGCAGTTCCGCACGGGCGTCGTGTTCGATGCCGACTACGTGGCGTTCGGCTACTTCGAAAAGCCGTACTACGTCGATCCTACGACCGCGAAGTCGTTCTCGGCACGCGAGCGCATGGCCGAGATCGATAAACACAATCAAGCCGCCTTCGCCGCGATCGCCTTACAAGTGCTGGGCGACTGGCCGGGCGGCGACGTGCCGCAGAGCTACATCAACGATTTCCTCATGGACGGCACATTGCACGAAGTCGGCCACGACATGGGCTTCCAGCACAACTATATCGCCATGCAGGCCTACACACCGGCGCAGCTTCGTGACCGCGCCTTCACGTCCAAGAACGGCGTCGCGACCACCGTCATGGCCTACAACCCGGTCAACCTCTGGCCCCGTGGGCAGTCGAACGGCACGCTGTTCATGGACACCATCGGCCCGTACGACTACTGGCTCATCCATTGGGGTTACGCGCCGATCCGCGGCGCGCGCACGCCGGAGGATGAGCTGCCGACGCTGCGCGGCTGGGCGTCGCAAACCTCGAATCCGCTGTATCGGTTCGCGTCCGACGAGGACGTGTCGTGGGGCAACGCGCACGCCATCGATCCGCGCGTCAATCAGTTCAGCCTGAGCAACGACATGCTCGGCTGGGCCAAGATGCAGATGAACATCGCGCGCACCGTCATGAGCAAGCTCGACAGCCGGTTCCCGAGCGCAGGCCACCCGTTCGAAGACGAACGTGGAGCGTTCCAGTTCGCGTTTGGTCAGTACCGGCGCTTCGCGTTCATGACCGAGCACTTCATCGGCGGTGAGTATCTGTCGCGCGCGCACGCCGGCGATCCCGGCGCTCCAAAGCCGCTGGCGCCGGTCTCGCGCAACGACGAGGTCGCTGCTTGGAAGACGCTCGACCAGTACCTGTTCTCCGACAGCGCGTTCCGGCTCTCGCCGGCGACGCTCAACCGCTTGACATATCAGGAGTTCTCGCCGCTCAACGGCGGCCCGTGGGCCTACGATCCGCCGGATCGGCACGACGAGCCGGTGGTGGATGCGATCGGCGCTCTGCAAGGCCGCGTGTTGGGAACGCTGTTCCAACCGCTGCGTCTGCAACGCATCGACGACCTCGCCGTCCGGTCGACGCCGGGCAGCACGATGTCGATCAGCGATCTGTTCAACTGGGCGCAGGACAGCGTGTACGGCGACCTGCGAGGGCGCAATCTGTCGAACGTGCCATTGCTCAGGCGCAACCTGCAGGCGCGCTACACGCGTCTGCTGATCACGCTTGCGCTCACACCGCCGAAGGGCACTCCGTCGGACGGGCAAGCGCTCGCGCGAGCCAAGCTCGTGAGTCTGTCAGGCACGCTCAGAGGAGCGCTGGATTCCAACGCGCTCGACGACATCTCGCGGGCGCACCTCGCCCTGCTGCAAAGCCAGGTGAGTTTAGCGCTTGCGGGCCGCAAACCCGGGATGTAACTCGCGGCAATGTAGTGCCGGGGCTTTAGCCCCGGCATTATTGTAGCGTTCCGAGCGCTAGCTCGGAGGCTTAGACGGCAGCGTAACGCTGCCCGCCGGCGCGATCGGCGGCAGCGGCGGGTAAGCAGCCCGATAGCGCTTGAGTTCCGCTTCGATGGGCCACTCGGAGAAGACCCAGATCAGCAAGATGACGATGTTCACGAGCGGGACCAGCGTGAGAAGGCTGTAGGCGCCCTCGTAACCGCTCTTCACCGCGACGCGCCAGTAGCAATAGATCTGGAACGCCAACGCGGCCAATATGAAGATGCCCAACACCACGAACATGCCGACGGCGACGCCGGCCGCGGCTGCCGTGTTCTGTTCGTCGCTGGTCGCGGCAAACAGCAATGCACCGAAAAGCAAAAACATGAGAATGCGAACCTCCCATCAAGCAAAAACCGCCGGGCTGAGATAGACCAGCGGCTTGCTTCGAGGAGGCGGCTGGCGGCCCCTTATGTGACCGCAGCGGGAGGGTTCGACTTAGACTCTGGCCCCTCGTGAAACAGGCCATTCGGCGAAGGCAAACCAGATGATCATGATGATGTTGACGAGCGGGATGATCAACAACAGGCAAAGCCACGGGCTGAAGCCTGCCTTCGAGAATATCCTTGACCACAGATAAAGGACGAAGATGCCGACGGCCAGACCGATGATAATCGAAACGATCGATGCGCCCGCCATCGCAGCCATCGCGCTGTTGGCGGCTGCCGTGCTATCGTCCGCCAAAAATCCTAATACCAAAGGCAAGAGTTGCATAGTGAGAACCCTCCTTGTGAGCGGAGGGTTTCCCCGCCTGCGTCGGCCTCCCTGCCGTTAATGGTATGGCGTCGGGCCTGCGGCAGGCCCGCCGGTATCCACAGGCGCAGGAACGCGCGAATGCTGCGCGCCTTGGAACGGCGTGTCGACTCCGTTCAGGGTGATGATGCCGAACATATCGGCGATGCCGTCGAGTGTCGCATCGATCTTCCCGACGACGCTGCTGTCAGGTTTGTCCCCGGCTCGAAGGTCGAGCTTGAGATGCGATCCGTCGCGAGTGCCGGTCACGAAAAAGCTGCTCTTTTTGTCGAGGTCCCACGTGCCGCTGATATTCGTTCCAGCGGCCTTCAACTTCATCGTCGAGTACGAGATGTCGCGCGCCTGCATGATGACCATCCAGGTTCCGTTCGGGATCAGGTCAAGCGCCATGAAGGGCGTGGGAACGGCTGTGGGCGAGGGCGACGGCGAAGCCTTCGAGGCGGCGGCCGAAGCCGTGGGTCGCGTTACGCCGGCGGCGACGACGAGCAACGCGGCGGCAAAGGCCAGGAGCCCAAGCGGGCGCCAAGGGGTGCTCATGAAGGGGAAACTCCTCTGGGCTGGGGGCGGGCGCACTCCGTCTGAAGGTACGACCAATCGCGCATCCCGACCTGGCGGGCAAGCGCGCAGCCGACTATAGAGAGGTCCTGCACCGCGAGCGAGGTACTGTGGTAAGCCATGCGCGGTTCAAAATCGCCGGGACATTCCGGGCACTGCGTGATCTACAGCGACGGGGGCTCCAGGGGCAACCCTGGGCCCGCTGCGGCGGGTGGAGTCGTGCAGCGCGACGACGGCAGCGTCGTCGCCAAAGTGCGCGAATATCTCGGCGTCACGACCAACAACGTCGCGGAATACCGCGCCCTGCTCTTGCTCCTGCAGCGCGCCCTCGACGAGGGTTTCCAGCAGGTCGACGTCTTCACGGATAGCGAGCTGGTCGAGCGACAGATCAACGGGCCCTACCGCGTGAAGGACGAGAAGCTGATCCCGCTTCACGCGGCGGCGCGCCGCACCCTCGCGAAATTCGGCGAGTGGCACGTCGTCCATATTCCTCGCGAGAAAAACAAGGTCGCCGACAAACTCGTGAACGCGGTGCTCGACGAGCATGCGGCGAGGTCGGCCCAGTGACGGGTCCTTCCGTCTACGTGTCGGTAGACATGGAGGGCTGCGCGGATCTCGTCCACTGGGATGAAGTGCGCCCTGGAGCAAGCGCCGAGTACGAACGAGCGCGCCGCATCATGACGCATGAGGTCAACGCGGTGGTCGTTGGCGCGTTCGAAGGCGGAGCGGCTCGAGTCGTCGTCAACGACTCGCATTCGACGATGCGCAATCTGATCGCCGGCGAGTTGGATCCGCGTGCCGTCGTCGTCAGCGGCAGACTCAAACCGCAGTTCATGCTCGAAGGCATCGGCGGGGGCTTCGAGCTCGCCTTTTTTGTCGGTTACCACGGGGCTATCGGCGACGGCAACGCGGTCATGGGTCACACGTACAGTCCGCGCATCATCTATGAATGTCGCCTGCATGGCCGGGCGGTCGGCGAGATCACCATCAACGCCGCGCTTGCCGGACATTACGGCGTGCCGGTCGCGCTGGTTTCGGGTGATGCGACGACGCTCGAAGAAGCGAAGCAAGCCGCGCCGCGCGCGCTGGGCGTCGAGACGAAACGAAGCATCAGTTATTATGCCGCCGACAGCCTGTCGCCGGCTTTGGTGCGCGAGGATTTGCGCAGCGCCGCAACTCGTGCGGTGCGCGACGCGGGAGCGTTTCAGCCGCTGCTTCTCGAAACACCCATAGTGATGGAGTTCGACACGCTCACGACGGCGCATGCGGATGTGCTGAGTTGGATCCCCAGCGCGCAACGCGCAAGCGCGCGGACGATTCGATTTCAGCTCCCCGACGCCGCGGAGATGTACCGGGCACTGATGGCGGTCATCTACCTCGGCGCGACCGCATCCCGATGAACGAGCGCACGCGCAGCATTATGGTCGTCGCGATCTGCATCGCGGCCGTAGTCCTCGGCTACAAATTCTTTCTGCAGCCGTACTTCGCGCAGGAGCGTGCGGTGATCAAGGTGTTGTCCGAACGCAGCACCTGGAACGTCACGCTCCAGGAGTACGTCATCAACGGAGCGATCTCTGCGCAGACCTTTCGCGTCGCCAACGATGACGGCAAGGTCAAGATGTTCTACTCGGCGACGAGCCGGAGCGGTTTGATCACCAAGCAGTTCGACGTGCAGCTGTTCGGGCCCAACGCGACGTTCCTCTACGAAGAGCTGCGCGCCGACGGCATCTGGGAACTCGAGGACAAGCCGCTGCTGCCCCACCCGCGCGACGAGTATATCGCATTCGTCTCGCAGACGCTTGGCAATGAGGGCGGCAGCCGCGCTTTCGGATTTTCCGATCCGCAATACTGGGCGGCGACCAATGCGCGCGAGTTCAGTCTGCATCCGCAGGCGACGGGCTCTGGCCCGCAACTGACGTCGGTCAGCGGGCGCTCGCTGCGCGAACCTCGCTATCTCAAAATCGTGCGATTGATCAAGGACTTCGGACCGGCCAGCGTTCAGCAGGCGGAGGCGAAGATCCGCGCCGAGCTGATCGAAGCCGACAGCGGTTTGCGGCCTCCCAAGGCGAGCGCTCCGTGAAAGCGGCCGCCTTCGTTCTCCGCCGCCATTGGCGCTTGTTCGCCGCTGCGGCCGCGATAGGCGTCTTGCTCGCGGGCCTGACGTGGTTCGTCATGGAGAATCCTTACAACCAGACGTTCGGCTACACGATCACGAGAGTCCCCAACACGGAAAAGCTCGTCGCGCTGACGTTCGACGACGGACCGAATCCGCCGTACACGGATCAAATCGTAGAGTATTTGCATCAGCAGCACGTTCCGGCGACGTTCTTCGTGGTCGGGCGCGCGGTTGAGCGATATCCGGACGTCGTCCGGCGTGAGGCCGAATACGGAAACGCGCTCGGCAACCACTCCTGGGATCACGCGCACCTCGTGCTCGAGACGCGGCGCCACATCCGCAGCGAACTCGAGCAGACCGATGCGGCGATCGTGAAAGCCTCAGGCGTGCACACGAACTTGTTCCGCCCGCCCTTCGGCGCCCGCGATTACGCCGTCATCGGGGTGGCGCACGACCTGGGGTACCAAGTCATCATGTGGTCGGCGCCGCTGCCGCGCGATTGGGAACGCCCGCCGCCGGACGTCATCGCCGCTAGAGTCCTCAAGTACGTGAGCAGCGGCAGCATCATCGTGCTCCACGACGGCAACAAAGGCCGCGGCGGCGATCGGTCCAACACGGTGGAAGCGACCAAGCTGATCGTGTCGGCACTACGCCAACAGGGTTATCGATTCGTCACCGTGCCCGAACTCATGCGCTTAGGGCTCGCGCCTAGCACGCCGGCGGTAGGGGCGGCCGAACCGTAACCTAGGGTAACACTAGCGGCCGCACAGTTCGCGGAAGTTGCAGCTGCGGCACGACGCGAGATTGGTGGTCATCGGGAACTGCGACATGTCGCCCGCCTCGTTGCGCTCGACGTCGGTGAGCCGGCTGCGCACGTCGGTGACGTAGGTCTGGATGTTGCGCCGCGCTTCTTCGACGCCGTCGCTTAGACGATCGAACGTTTCGGAGCCGCCGGCGCGCACGTAGACCAGATGCGCCGTGATGCGCTCGATCGGCGTGCCGAACTGCTCGGCGACGAATAAGCCATAAACCGCCAATTGCGCCATGTTGGCCTTGTTGCGGCGTTTGCCGGTTTTCCAATCGACGATGTGCAGATCGGCGTCGCTGTCGGCGACGATCAGATCCGGTGCGGCGAAGACCAACAGGCCGTCGACGGTGACTCGTTTGCGCCCGAACTCCCGCGGATCGATGAATTTCAAACGCTTTGGGTCCGTATTGAAGATGCGCCTGCCGAACGGGCTCGCCGCGAGGCCTTCGGCGCACGCGCGCACGTCATCGAGCGCGGTCTCGCGCATCTCCGTCGTCACGCCGCCGCCGTAGTAGTCTTCGAAAAGGATGGCGTAATCTTTTGGGTTGCTGAAACGTTCCCAGTCGCGATCGTGCGACTCGCGCATGCGCCGCAACAGACGGCGTTCCATGTCCTGGCGCAACTGGGCGGCAGGTACGGGTCCTGGAGCGGCCGGTCTGCGCCGTAAGATCTCGCTCAACTCTTCATGGAAAGTGTCCCCGACAAGCATCGCGATCGTTTGGATCCGCTTGAGCCGGTACGCGAGCGCGCTTTCCCGCGCGGCGTCCGAGCGCCAGCCGCCCCATGAGCCGTATTGCTGCCAATACAGCTTGCGCGGGCATTCATAAAAGGTCTGATGCCGCGACCACGACCAGGCGAATTCGTTTTGGATATCAGGCACTATGAATCGTCTTCCACCAGGCCGGAATCGAACTCGAGGATATCGAGCGCTTCGTCTGCTTGCGCCGACGGCACGCACACGAGCGACTCGCCGCCGAATAGGGAACTGCCTCCGAGCATGCCGCCAAAGCCCTCGAACGCAAGGTCGCCCATGAGGGGAAAAGGCTTCGCGTCAAGGCCGTGTTCACGCAGCAACGTGAAAGCCAACTCGTCGGCGATCGTCGTCTGCGCGAACACCGCGACGAAGTCTCCTTCGATGGGCTTGGGTGGATCGATGAGGTAGCCCACGCACCTAGCCTGCGTACGGGCGCGGGGCGCCGCGGAAAAAGGGCTCGACGACATCCTCAGCGCGGAAGGAGAAGTAGCGCCGCTCCAGATCTCCGGAGAGCGCCGCAGCCACCGGAATCCGCAAGACGTCGGCGCGCAGCAGCGCGGGCGCCTCCGCGACGGGCACAAAGCGTGCCGTCACCACGCGCGAATCACGCGGCCTCGGCTGGACGCCCGCCTCAAGCTCTTCGACCGCAAAGGTGCAGTTCATGACGTGCAAGTCGCGCGCCGCATCGATCGACTCACTCACGTAGACAAGCGGCCCGATGCGGACGGGCAGCGATGCTTCCTCGAAGAACTCGCGCACGACGGTTTCGGCTTTCGTTTCGCCGGATTCTTGGCGACCGCCGGGCAGCGTCCACAAAGGCTCAGGCTCGCCCTCATAGGTGCATCGCGTCAGCAGCACGCTGTCACCGCGTCGCAGTATGCCGCTGCACAGCTGCACGATGGCGGGCACTACAGATGAAAGGCGGGCAACATCGGCTTGGCGATCATGATCACAAGCGCGATGAGCGGAGCCACGAGCGCGATCATGCCCCACACGTTCCAACTCGCCGAACCCTGTTTGTATGCGTTCCAATCGACCGTGCCGGCGCCGGCGCCCGACTGCGCGATGGCGAGAAGCCGGCGTTGGAGTCTGCTGATGGGCCCGAAGGCGATGCCCGCGATGATGAACAGCACGATCGGCCATAAGACCCAACCCGTGCTCAAGAACGGTATGTGGCCTATCAAGGCGGTCCCGATCCCAGCCGCGACGATCAAGACGGCTCCGGGGATGGTGAAGACGCGATCCGCGAGGATGATGCCGCGCAGCGTGTGCGCGATGATCTTGGCGTCCTGCGTTTGATCGGCGATCGCTTTCCACAAGATCCCGACCGTGATGTTGCCCAAGAACATGACGACGGCGGCGACGTGGACCACCTTCAAAACGACATACAGATTCAAGACAGCCTCCCGAGATTTTGCGACTTGGCAGGCTAAGAGTATAGCATCAGCTTTCAGGCTTGCTATCGAACATATGTTCGATTATACTATACCCCCATGCCTTCTTCCGTTGCTGAACTCCGCGCGCTCGTGGAGCGCCGCTGGCATGGCGCTATCGCTCATGCCGGGGCTGCCGTGCAAAGAGGCAGCCCGACGGGTATGCCTGCGCTTGACGCCCTGCTCGGCCCCCGCGGTGTGCCCAAAGGGCAGCTGACCGAGATCTTCGGGTCGTCCTCCTCCGGGAAGACCACCCTTGCGCTGGCGCTGCTGGCGGCGTGCACGCGCGAAGGCGGGATCGGGGCGTATATCGATCCTGCGCTCAGCTTGTTCGCGCCGGTCGCGGCGGGCGCAGGCATCGATCTGCGGCGGATCATCGTGGTGCGCCCGCGCGACGAGGCGGCGGCGCGGCGCGCCGTGGATGCGCTGGTGCGCGGCGGCGCATGCGGCGTGGTCGCGCTTGATTGCGGTGACTGGCCGCATGTCCTCCAGACGCATCATTGCGCGCGCCTCGTGGCACAAGCGGAGAAGACCGGCACGGTGCTGCTGGTGATCTCCGGCGGCAGCAACGCGGCGCTGGCATCGTTCGCATCGCTGCGCTTGCGCGCACACGGCCTTGCGCCGCTTTGGCAGGACGGCAGTGACGGCGGCCGCAGACTCCAGGGTTGCGTCGCGACGATCGACGTTGCGAAAGCGCGCTCGACGTCACCGGGACGCAGCGTGTCGTTCGAAGCCGCGATCCCCGACGTCGCCGGCACCTACGTAACATCCGAGCTAGCGCTCGGAACGCTACATTTATGAAACCCCGTCGCATCGCGTGCCTGGTCATACTGCGCTTTTCCGTGGAGGTGTGCTTGCGCGCGCGCCCGGCGCTGGCCGGTAGACCGCTGGCGATCGCGCAAGGCGATTTGCGCCGCGAGATCGTCGGGACCAGCCGCGATGCCGCCGGCGTGAACATAGGCATGACGCCCAAACAAGCGCGTGCGGCATGCCTCGGTCTCGTGGTATTGGCGCGCGACTGCGCGGCGGAGCTGGGCGCGATGCGCGAGGTGCTGGATGCATTGGAGACATGTGGTCCCGACGTCGAGGGCGCAGCGCCGGGAATGTGCTATTTCGACGCGACGCAACTGCCCGCCGGCGAGACGCAGGCGCTGGGCAGGGCGCTTGCGCTTGTCGCGGCGCTGGGGTTCACATGTGCGGCGGCGATCGCCGACGACAAATTCACGGCGAAGTGCGCGGCGCTCGTGGCGGGCGGCGGGGTCAGCATCGTACCGGCGGGCGGCAGTGCCGCGTTTTTGGCGCCGCTGCCTGTGGGGCTCTTGCCGCTGGCGCCGGGCGATGGCGATCGATTCGATCTGCTCGGACTGCGCACGCTCGGGCAGATCGCGGCGCTGCCGACCGGCCCGCTGTCGCTGCGTTTCGGCGAGCGCGCGCGTGGTTATGCGAAGCTAGCGCGTGGGGGCGATGACGAACCATTACAGCCTCGCCATGAGACGGTGGTGCATGAAGATCGCTTTGCGTTCGATGAGGCGGTGGACAACGTAGAGCCGGTCCTGTTCGCGCTGCGCGGCTGCATAGCAAACGTCGCCGCGCGGCTCGCAGGCCGAGCGCAGACCTGCGATCGCGTCGAGATCGTGCTCAATGCTGATACCCTCATCCCTGTGATCTTGGCCGAACCGACGTCGTCGGCGGAGAACATCTTCCATCTAGCCCGCATCGCGCTGGAGTCGCGCGAGATGCTGGAGTCGATCGCGGTGATAACGGTCCGCGCTGCGCCTTGCGGTCAAGCGCCGCCGCAGCTCTCGCTCTTCGACGGCTCTGCGTCATCGCGCCGCGCCGCGTTGGCAGCCACGCTGGCGCGTTTACGCGCCGCGCTGGATCCGCAAGACATCGTGATGTTGACGCCGACGCCGGCGCGTTCGCGCTTGCCCGAGCGCATGCAGCAAGCGACGCCGATCGCCTCGCCACAGGATTTAACTCAACTGAAATGTAGTGCCGGGGCTTTAGCCCCGGAAAACAAGCCGTGGGCGCCGGCGCTGCGGCTCGTCGATCCTCCCAAGCCCATGACTGCGCCGGAGCAACAGGCGTGGTGCGCGGGTCCTTTCCGCTTGAGCGAAAGCTGGTGGGAACGGCCGATCGAGCGCGATTACTATCAGATGACCGACCCCGCCGGCGCGCTGCTGCTCGTCTTTCAAGACGCGCGCGACGGCAACTGGTATCTGCAAGGCGTTTTTGATTGACTGTATGCAAGAATACGCTGAGCTCCATTGCCATTCCAACTTCTCGCTGCTGGACGGCGGTTCGCATCCGGAAGAGCTGATCGAACGCGCCAAGGCTTTGGGGCTGCGCGGCATCGCCATCACCGATCGCGACGGGCTCTATGGCGCGGTGCGTTTCGCGCAGACGGCACGCGACAGCGGCGTTGCCGCCATCATCGGGACCGAGCTCACGCTGGAAGATGAAAGCCACCTCATCCTGCTCGCCGAGAACAAACAGGGCTACGCCAATCTCTCGCGCCTGATCAGCCGTGCTCATCTGGATCACGAGCGCGGCAAACCGCATACCGCATACGAGACGCTGGCCCATACGTCGAAGGGGCTCATCGCGCTTTCGGGCTGTGAGAAGGGAGCGATACCCCAAGCCCTCGCGCGCGGCGACTTCCGCGACGCCTGCGAACGCGCGTCGCGCATGCGCGACATCTTCGGCTGGGGGAATTTCTGGATCGAATTGCAGCGCCACTTGCTGCCCGAGGACGGTCCGCGCATCCGCGCGCTGGCTGAAGTCGCACGCACCTTGGATTGCGGGCTCGTCGCCACCGGGGGCGTGCATTACGCGCTGCCCGAGCATCGCGAACTCGCCGACGTGCTGACCTGCGTGCGTTTGAAGACCACGCTCGACGATGCCGGCACGCGCCTGCGCCCCAACGGCGAGTACTTCTTGCGCTCGCCGGCGGAGATGCACAGGCTTTTTCGCGAGCATCCACGCGCCGTGACCGGCAGCGTCGCCATCGCCGAGCGCTGCGCGTTCCGCCTCGAACGGCTGCGCAACGAGTTTCCCGACTTCCAACTGCCTCCCGGCGAGACGCCGTTCTCCTATCTCTACGCGCTGGTGCAAGAAGGCGTGCGCCGCCGCTACCGGCCGGTGACGCCCGAGGTCAGCAAGCAGATCGCGCACGAGCTGGCGGTGATCGAAAAACTGGATCTGGCGGGCTACTTCCTCATCGTTTGGGACATCGTGCGCTTTGCGATGGAGCGCAAGATCCTCGTGCAGGGGCGCGGCTCGGCGGCCAACTCCGCGGTGTGCTACGCGCTCAACATCACGAGCGTGGATCCGGTCGGCTTGAAACTGCTCTTCGAACGCTTTTTGTCCGAGGAGCGCGAGGAGCTGCCCGACATCGATTTGGACTGCCCATCCGGCGATCAGCGCGAGTCCATCATCCAGTACATCTACCAGCGCTACGGGCGCGAGCACGCCGCCATGGTGGCGGAGGTCATATGCTATCGCGCGCGCTCGGCCGTGCGCGACGTGGGCAAAGCGATCGGCTTGTCGCTCGATCAGGTGGACGCGCTTGCTAAGGCCCTGGATTCGCACTCGGCGACGCGGGTGGAAGCAGAAGCCGCCGAGGTAGCGCAGGCGCAAGGCGTGCCGCGCGACGTCGCCATGCGCGTCTCCGCGCATGGCGAACCAACACCGCTTTCTGCCGCTGAGGTCGCAGAGGCGTTTGAGGTGCTGCCGCAAGCGCTCAAAGTCGATCTCACGAGCAACGCCGCGCGCCGCCTCTACGAGCTGTGCCGGCGCATCGACGATTTCCCGCGCCATTTGAGCCAGCACGTCGGCGGCATGGTCATCACGCGTTCGCCGCTCATCGAAGTGGCGCCGCTCGAGCAGGCCGCCATGCCGGATCGCACGATCTTGTGTTGGGACAAAGACGACAGCGCCACGCTCGGGCTCATCAAGATCGACATCTTAGGCCTAGGCATGCTCGACGCCATCGAGCTGTGCATCAAGGAGATCGAGCGCGTGCGCGGCGTGAAGGTGGATCTGACCGATCTGCGCGCCTGCGACGATCCCAAAGTGTACGACATGCTGTGCGAGGCCGACACGGTGGGCCTATTCCAAGTGGAGTCGCGCGCGCAGATGGCGACCTTGCCGCGCCTGAGGCCGCGCAACTTCTACGACATCGCGATCGAGGTGGCGATCATCCGGCCGGGGCCGATCCAGGGCGACATGGTCCATCCGTATCTGCGCCGGCGCAAGGGGCTCGAACCGGTGACCTATCCGCATCCGTCGCTCAAGCCGGTGCTCGAGCGGACGCTGGGCGTGCCGCTGTTCCAAGAACAAGGCATGCGCATGGCGGTCGAGGCAGCCGGATTCACGCCGGGGCAGGCGGATGAACTGCGCCGCGCCATGGGTCACAAGCGCTCGCACGAGAAAATGGCGCGCTTGCACGCGGCGCTGGTCGAGGGGCTGAAGAAAAACGGTATCGACGAAGCGACCGGCGAGCGCTTGTTCCAGATGCTCAACGCGTTCGCCGACTTCGGGTTCCCCGAGTCGCACGCCGCCTCGTTCGCGCTCATCGTGTACGTCTCGGGCTATCTGCGGGCGTACTACGCGCCGGAGTTCTGCGCCTCGCTGCTCAACGCGCAGCCGATGGGGTTCTATTCGCCTTCGACGCTGGTCGCGGACGCGCGCCGCCACGACGTGATGGTGTTGCCGCCCGACGTCAACCGCTCGCACTACGCGTGCACGACGGAGCATATCGAGGGCGGTCAGCATGCCACCGCGCTGCGCATCGGTCTCTCCCAGGTGCGCGGCATCGGCGCGAAGCACAAAGAGCTGCTGGAAACGCAACGCGTGCAAGCGCCATACGCCGATCTGCGCGACTTCATCGTGCGCACGCAGTTGCCGAAAGACATCCTGGAATCGCTGGCGGCCGTGGACGCCTTCGCGTGCTTCGGGCTCACGCGCCGCGCGTCGCTGTGGGAAGTGCAGCGCATGGCGGAGCTTCCGCGCATCGGTGCGCTCGAGCGCGACATGCCGATAGACGAGCCCAAGGTCAGATTGCCGCGGATGATGCCGATCGAAGAAGCGAGCGCTGATTTTTGGGGCTTAGGTCTATCGGCGCGCTATCAGGTCATACAGTTTTTCCGCAAGGAGCTCGACAAACAGCGCATCCGCAGGGCGATCGACCTGCCCGCATTGCCGAATCGGCTGATCCTCAAAGTGGCAGGCGTGGTGACCACCCGGCAGCGACCCGGCACCGCCAAAGGTTTCGTCTTCACCACCATGGAGGACGAGACCGGGCTGATCAACGTCATCATCCGGCCTGACGTCTACCAGCGTTACCGTCCAGTCGCGCGCGACGAACCGGCGGTGATCGTGGAAGGCGCGCTGCAAAAGGAGAACGGCGTCGTCAACGTCTTGGCGCGCCGCTTCTGGAAACTGGACCTCGACAGCCTCGCCGACGGCCTCTCCTCGCGCGACTTCCACTAAAACGGGATTCCTATGTAGTGCCGGGGCTTTAGCCCCGGAATCTCTTGGATGTAGCGACCCGAGCGAGGCTCGGTGTAGTGCCGGGGCTTTAGCCCCGGATTCACTTTTCACGCTGCCGCTTAAGGCTGAGCAATCGCCCCGGTGAAGAGGTTCACGTCCACTCGCGCAGCGCGCGATGAGTCGCCCGAAGCCACGAGTGTCAGCTCGATCGTCTGGTGCTGGTCGGACCACTCCCCGGCTTGGACGAATTGCGCGCTGCCGTTGCTTGCGAACAGCAGCGGCGTGGTGGAGGAGATCACGCCCTGGGCCAGCGCCACGTGGTCGAAAGAACGCCGCACGATCAAGTCGCCAAGCATCGAATTAGGATCGATCTCGTTGGGCCGGCCGTAGCGGCATTCGTAGACCAGCGGGTCCGCGGAGATGATCTCCAGCGTGCCGCCGACGTTGGGCCCGGCATTCTGCGCGGCGCGCTCGATCAGGGAAAGATCTTGCGCTAAGGTCGTCGCAGCGTCGGATGCGGCGCGGGCCCGGGAGTAATCGAGATACGCGGGCACGACGGCAAGCGACGCAGCGAGTCCGATGATCGCGGCGACGACCAGCACCTCCAAAAGCGTGAGGGCGCGTCGCGTGATCATGGCAGCGGGCCCGGATGGACGGAATTGCCGTCCGACCACGTCTGATCGTTGAAGACGTCGTCCGGCACGGGCGTGTCGCTGCCGAGTTGTTTGAATGCGTGGATGCGCAGGTCGGTGGCGAGGGTGCCGCCTGCCTGTCCGGCCGGATCGCCCGGGCTATCGATGCCCACGGGGCCGGCGTTGTCGATCGCGCCCACGACCTCCGAGTAGGGCGCGGCCTGCTCAAACACGCGGATGAGCGCCGTCGTGCTGCGCGCGGCGACTGCGGCGCCGGACACGTTGACGACCGCCGTCGACGTCACTTGAAGCGGCGCCTCGTTCACGTACGGGTTCTGCTGAAGGGCCAGATCTTGATGATCGTAGGCCTGCGCGGGCGCGGCGATTTGCAAAGCGACGGTGATGCTCAGGCTCGTCGTGTCGTCGATGGAAAGCGTCGTCGTGCTGTTCGCAGCGGCGACATCGCCGAGCGTCAAAACCATGTTCCCTTGGCGGCGTGCCAGCAGCGCGCGCACCCAGCCGATGCCCGCGTCGGCACCGGCCTGCGCCTGCAAGGCTCGCAGCTCCTCGGTGCTGCGGCGCAGCTGAATCGCGGCGATGTTGACGATGACCGCGAGCACGCCGAGGATGAGCAGCGTCGCGAGCAACACGGTGATGAGCGCGATGCCGCGCCGGTTGCGCCTCACGGTCTGCCTCCACCGGCGCACCCGCCGCCGGCCGGCGGCGTTTGGGAGCCGGGCGCGGGCACTGCGGGTCCCACGGTCGTGGCCACGCGAGCGAGCACGTTTCCGCCTACATCGGTGACCGAGACGATGATGTCATGCGCGCCGGACGTGGCCGAAGGATGCACGTCGACCGTCACGATTTGGCCGTCCACCGAAGACGTCGCCGTGCCGTCGACCACGCTGCCGTAGGCGGACGCGATCTCTTGGTCCGTCAGCGCGTTTGACGCAGCAAGAACCGCAGCCCGGTGCTGCGCGGCCACCGCGTTCGAGCGCGCGACGACGATGAGCGCCGGGAACACGCCGCCGACGATCACGGTCGTGAAGCACGCGGTGGCGATGAGCGCCTCGATCAGGCTGAATCCCGCGGATCTCGCGCGGCTTGGAGCAAGCGCTCTGCCCGTGCGCATCGGCCGGAACTTGCGCGGCACGATCACCGCCTTGGTGACCTGCGGCGCCGAGATGCGCAAGAACAGCGGCGAGCATTGCACCAAGACGTTGCGCGCGTAGAACTGCGCGCCGACCTTGTACACGCATTCGTCGAAGTACATCAAACCATCCGCAGACACGAAGATCGAGCTGCCGATGCCGCGCCATTCTCGTGGGTCGTGAGCAAGCCACAAACAATAGCGCGAGACCAGCGCATCGCGCCGCGTCCATGCCACGATGCATATCGCGAGGAGCATCATGCCGAATGCGCTCAGCACGAGCCGCCATGGGAAATCGACCGGCTCGCCGAGCGGACGCAGCGCGTACAGCGTCGTGCGGTCGCCGGGGCGCAAGGGCGAGCCGAAAGCCGGCCCGGCCAACGCGGCGCCGTCTCCGGGCCCGATGCTCCTCGTCACGTGATAGCTGTCCACCGCGAACGTCGCGTCGCTCAGTCCGTTGCGCAGGCGCAGTATGCGCTGAGGCAGCGGGACCCCCGACATCTGCAGCCAGCCTTCGAACACGAACGAAGGGCTGGAGGGCGTGATGCGATCGGTCAGGCCCAAGACTCTGTTCTGCGCGGCGTCGGTGTAGAAGATGACTCCGGCGGGCGTGGCCCACACCGTGGTCGAGCCGGCCCGCGGCGACAAGCGCGTCGAGGCGAGCTCCGCCAGAGCCACCGCCCACGCATTCGCCAAGGGATCGGCGTTCAACGGGTCGTCGCTGCGCGCCGCGGTCGATCCGATAAGGAGGGTCGCGCCGTCACCCGCGGCGTGGAACGAGTATCCGGGCGCGCGTTCATCAACCGTCCACGCGGCGTCGCCGATGATCGCGACGCCGGAGATCGCGACGGCGGGCCCGTTACCGATGCGATGCGCCGTATAGTCGAGGCGGCCGTGAAACGATTGGAGGTTGGCGAGGATATAAGGAGGAGCGATCGCTGCCGCGGGCACCCCAGCGCGCGGCGCGGTCGCGACGGACGACGCGGCGATAAAAAGAAGCACGCTCACGCCGAAAACTCTATGCACTTCAGCGGATCCTTGGTCCGGCCGCGCGCAAGGTGACGCCATGGTTGTATGGCCCTGCGCGGTGAGCCTTCAAAGCAAACGTTCGATGCGGTCCCGGCGCTCGGAGAACAATATCACGCGCCGCGCCGGCAACGACAAGGGGGTCGCCTCTCAGAGAGACAGAATAGCCTGTGGATAACTGAGGAATGATGGCATGGCAGACTTCAACAGGCTGACGACCAAAGCGCAGCAGGCGATCGCGACGGCGCAGCGCATCGCGCAAGAATACCACGCGAGCGAGATCGACGGCGAACATCTGCTCGCCGCGCTGCTTGACGATCCCGAAGGCACGCCTGCCATCGTGCTGCGCCAGGTCGGCGTTGACGTCGGCAGCCTCGCCAAGCAGCTCGACGCCAAGCTCAAAGCCCGAGCGAAGGTCTACGGCGGGGCCGAACCGCGGGTGGGCAGAGAGCTCAACGGCATACTCGATCGCGCCGAAACCGAAGCGAAGAACTTCAAAGACGACTACATCTCGACCGAGCACCTGTTGCTCAGCATCGCCGACATGCCCGGCAAGTCTGAAGCCAAAGACCTGCTTCGCGCCGTCGGCGCCACGCGAGAGAAGATCCTCGCTGGTCTTGCCCCGGTGCGCGGCAGCCAGCGCATCACGGATCAAGAGCCCGAGGGCAAGTACCAGGCGCTGGAGCGCTACGGCCGCGACCTCACCGAACTGGCGCGCCAGAACAAGATCGATCCGGTGATCGGGCGTGATGAGGAGATCCGCCGTGTCATCCAAGTCCTCTCTCGCAGGACCAAGAACAACCCGGTGCTCATCGGCGAGCCCGGCGTCGGCAAAACCGCAATCGTCGAGGGCCTGGCCCATCGCATCGTCCGCGGCGACGTGCCGGAGGGCCTGAAGAACAAGCGCATCATCGCGCTCGATCTCGGGGCGTTGATCGCCGGCGCGAAGTACCGCGGCGAGTTCGAAGATCGCCTCAAAGCGGTGCTCAAAGAGGTCACGGAGAGCCAGGGCAACGTCATCCTTTTCATCGACGAATTGCATACGGTCGTCGGCGCCGGCGCCGCTGAAGGGGCGATGGACGCCTCGAACCTGCTCAAGCCGATGCTCGCGCGCGGCGAACTGCACGCGGTCGGCGCGACCACGCTCAACGAATACAGGAAATACATCGAAAAGGACGCGGCCTTGGAGCGGCGCTTCCAGCCGATCATGGTTGGCGAGCCGACGGTCGAAGACACGATCTCGATTCTGCGCGGCCTGCGCGAGCGCTACGAGACGCACCATCACGTGCGCATCAAAGATTCGGCGCTGGTCGCGGCCGCCGTGCTGTCCGCGCGCTACATCACCGACCGGTTCTTGCCGGACAAGGCCATCGACTTGGTCGACGAAGCCGCCAGCAAGCTGCGCATGGAGATGGATTCGCGCCCGGTGGAGTTGGACGAAGTCGAGCGCCGGGCGAATCAGCTCAAGATCGAGCGCGAGGCGCTCAAGAAAGAGACCGACGCGGGCTCGCGCAAGCGCCTCGCGGACATCGAGCAAGAGATCAAGGATCTCGAAGCCGAGACGAAGCGGCTCAGGCAGCGCTGGGAAGAAGAAAAGAACGCGATCGGCGGCATCAGCAAGCTAGCACAAGAGATCGAGGCTACGAAGCAGCGCATCCAGCGCGCGGAGCAGGGCTACGATCCCACCGCGGATCTAGGCGAGATCGCGAAGTTGAAATTCGAAACGCTTAAAAGACTAGAGAAACAAAAGGACGATGCTGAGAGGCGGTTGGAGTCGCCAGGTGCCGGCACGAAACTCTTCAAGGAAGAAGTCGACGAGCACGACATCGCCGAGGTCGTATCCAAGTGGACGAGAATCCCGGTCAGCAAGATGCTGGAGGGTGAGGTGCAAAAACTGCTGCACATGGAGGAGCGCTTGCACCAGCGCGTGGTGGGCCAGGAAGAAGCCGTGCGCGCGGTATCCGCGGCCGTGCGGCGCGCGCGCGCCGGCATGCAGGATCCGAACCGGCCGCTGGGCTCGTTCATCTTCCTCGGGCCGACCGGCGTGGGCAAGACCGAACTCGCTCGCGCGTTGGCGGAGTTCCTTTTCGACGACGAGCGCGCGATGATCCGCATCGACATGTCAGAGTACATGGAAAAGCACGCGGTGGCGCGGCTCATCGGCGCGCCGCCCGGCTACGTCGGCTACGAAGAAGGCGGGCAGCTCACCGAGGCCGTGCGGCGCAGGCCGTATTCCGTCATCCTGTTTGACGAGATCGAAAAGGCGCACCAGGACGTCTTCAACGTCATGCTGCAGATCCTCGATGACGGCCGGCTTACCGATGGTCAAGGCCGCACCGTGAACTTCACCAATTCGGTGCTCATCATGACGAGCAACATCGGCTCGCAGGCCATCAGCGAACTCGCCGGCGACCCTGCGGCGATGCGCGAGCGCGTCATGGAGGCGGTGCGCCAGCAATTCCGGCCGGAATTCCTCAACCGCATCGACGAGATCATCATCTTCCGGAATCTGTCGCTGGCCGACATCAAACGCATCGTGGACATCCAGCTCGAGGGGCTGCGCAAACGCATGGCCGAGCGCGGCATCGGCCTGGAACTCACCGACGCGGCCAAGGAGTACATCGCCAATCGCGGCTACGACCCCGTGTACGGGGCGCGCCCGCTGAAGCGCGCGCTGCAAAAAGAGATCCTCGATCCGCTGGCACTGCGTGTGCTCAACGGCGACTTCGTCGCGGGCGATAACGTCGTGGCCGATGTCCAGCGCGGCGAGGTGGTCTTCCAGAAAAAATCCGCCGCTCGCACAGCATCGGCCGCCAGAAACTAGGAGCGGACTAACCTGTGTAGTGCCGGAGCTTCAGCTCCGGCTGGGGGACACTCTTTGCGGCCTACAGCGCGTCTGAAACCGCGGCGCCCGGAGCGGGCGCTGCATCCGTGGATCTTCGCCGGCGAACTCGAAGCCGTGCCTGACGGTGTGGCGGCGGGGGACACGGTCACCGTGGTCGACCATCGCGGCCGCTTCTTCGCGACCGCGTATTGCAACCCGCGTTCGAAGATCGTCTTGCGCGTGCTCTCGTGGAACGACGAGCCTATCGACGCCGCGTTTTGGCGTCGCCGCATCGGCGCGGCGGTCGAAACGCGCGGCCAACTGCCGCCCGATGCGGCAAGGCGTTTGGTCAACGCGGAAGGCGACGGATTGCCGGGCCTTGTGGTGGATCGCTACGCAGGCTGGCTCGTAGCGCAGTGCTCGACCGCCGGAGTCGAGCGAGCCAAGGATGACATCGTCGCGGCCCTGCAAGACGTCTGCAAACCGCGGGGCGTTTTCGAGCGCAGCGACATGCCCGAGCGAGTACTCGAAGGCCTCGAGCAGCGCACCGGGTTGCTGGCGGGTGAAGAGCCGCCGGACCTCGTCGACATCAGCGAGGAGCCGGCGCGATTGCTCGTCGACGTCAAGCATGGGCAGAAGACCGGCCTCTTCCTCGACCAGCGCCTGAACCGCCAAGCCGTCGGAGGATACGCCGCCGGCCGCCGGGTCCTGAATTGCTTCGCGTACTCGGGCGGCTTCAGCGTCCACGCCGGACTAGGCGGCGCCGGCGAGATCACGAGCATCGACATCTCGGAGGAAGCCTGCAAGCTCGCCGAGCGCAACATGGCGCACAACGGTCTGCCCGCCGGTAACGTCATCGCAGCCAACTGCTTTGACTGGCTGCGCAGCGCCAGCGACGCAGGTGAGCGGTTTGGACTGATCATCCTCGATCCGCCCGCGTTCGCTCGCGGCAAGTCCTCGCTCGACAACGCCGTGCGCGGTTACAACGAGCTCAACTTGCGGGCGATGAAAATGCTGGACGAAGGCGGCATCCTCGTGACCTGCTCCTGCTCGCGGCCCGTGACGCACGAGCGTTTCCTCGACATCGTCCGGCACGCGGCGCGCGATGCGCATCGCCGCCTTCAGGTCCTTGAAGATCGTACGCAGCCGCCGGACCATCCGGTGGATCTGGATGCTCCGGAGTCGGCTTATCTCAAGTGTCTGATCTTACGCGCGTGGTGATGTTACTTGGTGCCGTGCGCGATCGCGATCTGCGTCTTGCCGCCGTCCGTGCTCAGCTCCACCGACGAGATCTCCTTCGAGCCGTTCTTGACGACTTCGAAACTGGCGAACGAGTTGTCGGCGCTGCTGCTGCGCGCTTTCTCCGAGCCGGCGGGCATCTTTGACTTGTACCATGCGTACACTTTATCGAACGAGTCGCCCGTGGTGAGCACGAGGATCTGCGCGGATCCCTCAGCGGTGGTCGCGTCGAGCCCGCCGCCTTCGGTGGGCTTCGCGCCCGGGTAGAGCGGAACGCCGAGCTTAGCCGCGTCGACGCTGCTCGCGCCGAACTTCACCGAGCCTACCTTCGATTCCAAAGCCGTGGCCTTTTGGTCCACGTTGCTGAGGTCGGGCACGTTTTGCTTCGCCGACGTGGACTGCTTGGAGCAGCCCGTTCCGACAAGCGCAAGAACCACGCAGAACGAAAGCATGAATCGCATGCCCGGCCGATTCGCTGCGCTCAACGCGTTTCCTTATAGATGGGCAGCGAGAGGGCGTCGTGCACGATGCGCGCTTGTTCGACCGCGTGCGGGCCCGGATAGCCTTCGCTCGGGCTGGCGCGATCGGGCCGCCCGACGTAGCCAAAAGCGATGCCCTTGGGAGTGAGGCGCTCGCGGATGCGCCGCGACACGAACGCTCGCGCGCCCATGTTCTTGGGCTCTTCCTGAACCCACGCAACGGTGCGAAGCTTCGGATACGAAGCGACAAGTTCGAGCACGCGCTCGAGCGGGAAGGGTTCCAGCAGCTCGACCCGTGCTATCGCGAGATCGGTCGCGGCGGCACGCGTGGGGTCGCCGATGAGATCGTAGTAGATCTTGCCGCTGCACAAGATCAGGCGCTCGATGCGCGCGCGATCCGTGACGCTCGCGTCGTCGATCACGGGCGAGAAGCCGCGCTCGCTCAGGTCGGCGATGCTCGAGGATGCGGCCTTCATGCGCAACAGGCTCTTCGGCGTCATGATGACGAGCGGACGTGCGGCGGCGGACAGCGCCTGATCGCGCAACAGGTGGAAGTACTGGGCCGGCGTGGTGCAATTGGCGATCCGCAAATTGTCTTCGGCGGCGAGCTGCAGGAAGCGCTCGAGGCGCGCGCTCGAGTGCTCGGGTCCCGCGCCTTCGTAGCCATGCGGCAAGAGCAGCGTCAGCCGCGCGGTTGAGCCCCATTTCGCTTCGCCTGCCGAGATGAATTGGTCGATGACGATCTGCGCGCCGTTAATGAAGTCCCCGAACTGCGCCTCCCATAGCACGAGCGCCTCGGGCGCCGCCTCACTGTAGCCGTACTCAAAGCCCACGCACGCGAACTCCGAGAGCGGGCTGTTGTAGATCTCAAACGATGCGCGTGCCTCGGGCAGGTTTTGCAGCGGCGTGTAGGTCGCGCCGGTCTTTGGGTCGTGCAGCACGGCATGCCTATGACTGAACGTGCCGCGCTCGGTATCTTGCCCGGTGAGCCGCACCGGCTTCGCTCCGAGGAGCAGCGTCGCGAAGGCGAGCGCTTCGCCAAGGGCCCAGTCGATCTCGCCGTCCGCCGCGAACGCCGCGCGCCGCCGCTCGAACTGACGCTCCAGTTTCGGATGGATCGTAAAACCGGCAGGCACCGCCAAAAGCTGCTCGTTCAACTTGGTCAATGCGGGCGCGGGGACCCGAGTGTCGACAAGCTGCCCATCGGTGGCCTCAGGCGCGCTCGGTTTTGGCTCCGCTGGAGCGCCCGAAGCAAGGCGCCGCTTGACGTTTTCGTGCGCGCCCGCAATGCGGCGCTGCGCGTCCTCCAGCAGTCGGCCGGCCTCGTCTTGGCTGATGACGCCGCGCTCGATCAGCCGGCGCGCGAAGATCTCGCGCACGGTCGGGTGGTTCTTGATGCGCTCGTACATGATCGGCTGCGTGTACGCCGGCTCGTCCGTCTCGTTATGGCCGAAGCGGCGATAGCCGACGACGTCCACCAGGATGTCGCGCTTGAAGCGCCGGCGGAAGGCGACGCAGAGGCGGACCGCCGCGATGCAAGCTTCCACGTCGTCCGCGTTGACGTGGATGATGGGCACGTCGAAGCCTTTGGCGAGATCGCTCGCGTAGCGCGTGGAGCGGCCTTCGCCCGGCGTGGTCGTGAAGCCGATCTGATTGTTGGCGATCATGTGGATGGTGCCGCCGGTGGAATAGCCCGCGAGGCCCTGAAGGTTGAGAACCTCCGCCACACTGCCTTGAGCGGAGAAAGCCGCGTCGCCGTGGATGAGCACGGCGACTGCGCGCAGCGGATCGAGCGCGATGACGTTGCGCGAACGATCGGTTTGGGCGGCGCGTGTCCGGCCCTCGACCACGCTGTTGACCGCTTCGAGATGGCTGGGATTGTTGGCCAGCACTACGCGCACGTTCTTGCCGATCGGGGTCTGGCGGACGCCTTCAGCGCCCTGATGATACTTGACGTCGCCGGTGACGTCGCCGGCCATGTCGGTCTGCCCGCGCTTTTCGGCGAGTTCGAATTCCTGCAGCGCTTCTTCGAACGGCCGGCCGACCACGTGCGTGATGACCGCGAGCCGGCCGCGATGCGCCATGCCGAGGTCGACTTCGCCGACGTTTTCCGCGCCCAGCAAGTCCAGCGTCTCCTCGAGCATAGGGATCATCGCGTCCAGGCCCTCGATCGAGAACGTCTTCTGACCGAGGAACGAACGCCGCAAGTAGCGCTCGAAGACCTCGACGCTGCTGAGATGATCGAGCAGTTTGAGCGATTCCTCGCGCGTCAGCGGCCGCCGGTGCGCGCCGGATTCGATCTGCTCGCGCATCCAGTTGCGCTGCTCGTGGTTGGAGATGTGCTCCATCTGGTATGCGATGGTGGAGCAATACGTTTCGCGCAGACGCGGCAGCAGTTCGGCGAGCGTGTTGCCGGGCAGGAAGATGCGCAGCGCCGCTGCGGGGATCGAGGCCATGATGGTAGGCGTGAGCCCGAGCGCCGTGGGGTCAAGAGCCGGATCGCCGGATGGCGGCTCGCCGAGGGGGTCGAGCATGGCCGCGGTGTGGCCGTGGGTGCGGTAGCGCGCCACCAGCGCGGAACCTGCGGTGGCCGCGCGGAGCATCTCGGCGGGGACCGCTCCCGCGGGGGCCGTTTCGGTGCCGGGAGCGCGCGTCTCCAGTTTGGGCGCGGCGCTTGGACCAGGCAGGCCGAGGCTTGCGAAGGCCGCGTCGTAGAACCCATCGGCGCCGTTGAGCAGCGCTTCCACACGCGCGAGGAACTCGCCCGATTGCGCGCCCATGATGACGCGATGATCGTACGTGCTCGTGAGCGTCATGACTTTGGCGACGCCCATCGCGAGCAGGGTCGACTGCGGCACCGAGGCGAGCCCGGGCGGATACCCGATGGCGCCGGTCGCGACGATCGTGCCCTGGCCGGGCATGAGGCGAGGCACCGATGCCACCGTGCCGATGCCGCCCGGGTTGGTGAGGGTGATGGTGGCGCCTGCCAGCTCCGCCGGCGTGAGGGCATTCGAGCGCGATTTCGCTACCAGCACCTCGTAGATCTTATGGAATTCCGAGAAAGCGAGTTTGTCGGCGTCGCGGATGACAGGCACCACGAGGAAACGGCTGCCGTCCTTGCGCTGCATGTCGACGGCAAGACCGAGATTAACGCCCTGCTCGAGGCGCTCCGGTCCGCTCGGCCCTCGCCGGAAAGACCACGTCATCACGGGCACTTGGTGCGTGGCCTGCGCGATCGCGAAGCCGACGAGATGCGTGTAGGAGACCTTTTCGGCGCGGCCGGCCGTCTTGAGTGCGGCGTTGAGGTCGCGGCGGCGCACGTCGAGCGTGTCGACGCTGATGGTGCGGAAACTCGTAGCGGTCGGAATCGAGAGGCTGGCTTCCATATGTCCGGCCAGCGATGCAGCGGGTCCCTTCAGCGGTATGACGCGCGCCCCATCCGGGGGCGGGACCGTGGCTGGTTGGGCCGCCACCACCACGTCGTCAGGTCCGATCACGCCGCCGGGTTTCGAGCCTTGGATGCCGCGCAGATCGACGCCGCGCTCGCGCGCGATGCGCCGCGCCACCGGCGACGCATGCACAGCTGTGGCTTGTGGAGCTGGATCTTGTAGTGCCGGGGCTTTAGCCCCGGAATCTTTCTCCGAGCTCGCTTCGCTCGCTCGGAGCACTACATCCGGAGCGCTCTGTGGAGCTGGACCTTGTAGTGCCGGGGCTTTAGCCCCGGAAATCTTATCCGTATCGATCTCTGCCAGCGGAGCGCCGACTTTCACCGTCGCGCCTTCCGCAGCCAAAATCTTTGTGACCGTGCCGGCCGCGGAAGCGGGCACCTCGACGTCTACCTTGTCGGTGGTGACGTCGACAAGAGCCTCGCCCGCCTGGACCGTCTCGCCGACACGCTTGTGCCACGCCGTGATGGTGCCTTCGGCGACGGACTCCCCCATTTCTGGAAGCACGACTTCGACCAGGGTGGGCATGAGTAACCTGTTCGACGGGCCGGAGCGAAAGCCCCGGCGCTACAGCTCGGAGCGCAAGGCGCGCATCCACGCAGCCAAGCGAGGATTGGTGCTTTTGTCGCCGCGGGTATAGAGCACGACGACGTAACGAGCGCTCTGCGGCGTGCGCAAAATGCCCGCGTCGTGATTGACCGTATCGGTTTCACCGGTCTTATGCATAAAAAGATCGCCGGGGCGCAGACCGGCGACCAATTTGTCCGCGTCGACGCAAGCGGCGAGGATATCTCGTTGCGCTGCGGCGCCCGGCACCTGGTCAGCGGCGATCAGCGTGAGCAAACGCGCCGCATCGCGCGCGCACAGACGATTTCTGCCGGTCATCTCCGGATCTTCGATCAACGGTTCGGAACCGGAGAGTTTCCGGCCGAGGAGAAAATCGCGCAAGCCGAGCGAGCGCATGGAATCGGTGACTCGCTCGCGCCGCAAGATATCGATCAGCTGATTGGTCGCGACGTTGTCGGAGCGCTCGATCATCAAGCCCACGAGCTCGCCGACCGAGGCGACATAGTCGGTGACCAACGGGGTCTCTGCGGCGGTCGTGGTCTGGTTGGACGCGCTGATCGGCGCGCGATCGTCAAACGAGATCGCACCGCCCTCGCGCTGCCGAAACGCTTCCGCCATGATCGGCACTTTGATCACGCTGGCGGGATAGATATCGTCGTCCGGCTTCCATGCGCCGTATTCCATGCGGGCGAGCGCGAGCACGTATGCCGAGACGTCACCCGGGAATGCTGCTTGGTCGAGCGCTCTGCGCACCAGCCCGTTGAGCGCGGCGCTTTCGGTCGCGTCGCGCGCGGGCGTCACGTGTTCTTTACCTTGACCGTCCAAGGCGTGGCGTCATAGGTGTCATGGAACTTGACGCCGATCTTTGCGAACATCACGCGCGTCACCCATTCGACGTCGGCGGTGTAGTGCTGCGTTCCGGGCAGGCCGGTCGTCGTGTCGAATTCCGCCGTGCCTTTGAGCGCGATCGGGGCCGTGTGGAATCCCTTGGCTTGCAGATCCTTGGCGGCGTCTACCCGGCCCGTGCCCGTCACGTCGATGATCGCGATGCGATGACCGCCGCGCTCCTCGATGCGCGTGAGCTTGTCGGTGTACGTCATGCGCCCCTGACCGAGCTCGCGGTCAACTTTGACCGGCCTGTCGAACGTCCATGTCTGGCCGACGGCAAGCGGCTTGTCGGGAAGTTGATCGAGCGCTCCATCGCCCACGTCGCCCAGCGCGGTCGAAGCGGGGCGCGTCACGCCGTTCGGCCAGATGGTGCCCTCGTACTTGTCGCTGCGCTGTTTGACCGACTTATCTTTCGGATTGGCGCCCCCGAAGCGGCGCGTGTTTTCTTCAGTCACCTGGATCTTGCCGCTGCTGTCCAGCATGGACAGCGTTCGCGTGCGGTCCTCGAGGATCGTGACATCGTCGGCGCGCCCGCCGGCAAGACCCTTCAAGGTCTTGCTGATGTCGTAGGTGATGAAGTGGATCAGCTTCTCCGTGCGCTGATAGTGCGCCCCGGGTGTGAAATGCAGCGAAATGCCGACGGCGTCGTCGGCCCGCGCCACGCGCTCTCCGGCAAGCATGCAAGCAATCGCTGCGGCGACGCTCACCGCGCGCAGGGACTGGTACGTTCGCCGCCGCAACTCGAAATTGTGTCCGTGCATGTCTCTCGTTGTACCCGTTTCACCGCGTTCTCAAGATTTACCGCCTGCGCGATAGCGCTGGCGCCGCTGTTGTGCGGCGTGCTGGATCCGCCGCAAGCGGCGGTGGCCGATGAAGCCGCTTCGTTCACCCCGGCCGCCTTCGTCCAGCCCGCGCCGCCGTGGCCCGCCGGGTTAGGCGCGCTGCGAACCGACGAGCTCATCGGACCGGGCGTCACGCACGAGCGCTGGCGCCTCGCGACCGCGCTCGGGCCGCTCGAGCTGTCGATCCTTCGCATCGACCTGCGCAACCCAAATGTCTCGTTCGCCGCCGCCACGCATCACGACGCCATCATCGGAGCCGGCGAAGCGCTCTCGTCCATGGCGGACCGGCAACGCGCGGAGGCGGGGATCAACGCCGACTACTTCGACATCGGCGGCTCCGGAACGCCGTTGAACATCGTGATGAGCAACGGCATGGTGCAGCATCAAAGCAACGGCAAAGCCGCGTTTGCGGTGGGTCCGAACAACGCGGTGACGATGGGTCCGGTCTCCGTGCGCGCGCACGTCACCGCTGCCGACGGCTCGGACTCCAGCATCGATTCGATCAACGATTGGTCAAGCACGACGAGGCTCGCGCTGCTCACGGCCAGGCTCGGTACGACGGAAGCGGGCGGAGCGTCGGAGGTCGTACTGACGCCGCTTGATGCAAGCGGGCACTACCGGGTGGCAAGCGTTGCTGCGGCGCCTGCGGATTTGCTGCCGCTCGGCGAGCACGACTACGCGATCGCAGCGCGCGGCGCCGCCGCTGATGACCTCGTGCAGCGCTTTCATGCGGGCGACGCGGTGACGCTTTCCTTTGAGGCGACCCCTCCCTTGAGTTCGTTGCTGATCGCGGTCGGCGGTGGACCGCTGTTGGTGCGGGATGGTTCGTACTATGAGGATCCCGATGCGCCTGCTCCGCAAGAGCGCGACGTGCGCTATCCGCTCACGGGCGCCGGGCTATCTCCAGATGGCTCGCGGCTCTTGCTCGTCACAGTCGATGGTCGGGCGCCGGGGCGTTCGGTCGGCGTCACGCGGCCGATGTTCGCGTCGCTGCTGATCGCGCTCGGTGCGGCGACGGGCATGGCCTTTGACAGCGGCGGCTCCACCGAGCTGGTCGTGCGTCATCTGGGAGAAGACAAAGTCAGCGTGGCCAACATCCCTTCGGACGGACGCGAGCGTTCGATAGCCGACGCTGTGCTCGTCATGAACACCGCGCCGCCGGGCCGCGCGGTGCAACTGGTGCTGCATGCGCCTGCCCGCGCGGTCTTGGTGGGCAATCACCTCACACTGCGCGTGAGCGCGATCGACGCCAACGATCAGCCGGTCGCCTTGGACGCGCCGGCAATCGCCTTCACGGGCGAGCCGGCTTCGATCTTCGACATCAGCGCCGGTGGTCGCGCGACCGCTGTGCGGCCGGGCCGCGCCACCCTGCGCGCGACGGCGGCAGGCATTGCCGGCTCGCTCGACGTCGCAGTCGTCGGCGCGATCGCGAAGCTTGCGATTTCCGGCTACTCGCGCGGATTAGCGGCAGGCAGCCGGACGCGCTTGCGAGCCGTCGCAACCGATGCGCAGGGCACGCCCGTCGCCGTCGACGATCAGAATGTGCAATGGCTCGCGAGCGGTGATGGAGGCCGCGTCGAGCAAGATGGCACATTCGTCGCCTCGCTGCGCGCAACGCGGGCCACGTTGACGGCACGAGCAGGAGGCGCGCTTGCGCAGCAAGTGCTGCTGGTGGGGGAGCATCTGCAGGTCGTGCAGGCTGTGCCGCAATCCGGAAGCGGGCCGAAGCAGTGGCGCTACGCCGCGACTCCCGCAGAGCTTGCCGCCGGCCTCGACAACGCGCCCGCACCGGACAATGCCGCCGCGATGCATCTGACGTTTGATTTTTCAAGCGCGGCGGGAACGCGCGCCGCGTACGCCGAGAGCGAGGTCGCGTTTGCCGGAGAACCGCTGGCGATCGCGCTGGATGTCTTCGGGGACGGCAGCGGCGCGTGGCTCAGGGGCGGCTATAAGAACAGCGACGGCATCGCCGACAGCGTTACGCTGGCGCGGCATGTGGATTGGAAGGGTTGGCGCACGTTGCGGGTGGCGATCCCAGTGCAAGCGCGCTGGCCGATCACGTGGACGCGCCTGTACGTGGTGGAGTCGTCGAAGGACGCACGCGAGGCCGGCGACGTCTGGCTGCGCAACTTCGGCGCCTGGTACGCCGGCCCATAAACAACGTCAATGTAGTGCCGGGGCTTTAGCCCCGGTTAATGCGGAATCTGATGCAGCTTCTGCAGCACCGGGTAGAGGCAGAATTGATTGCTGTCGGAGGATTCGCTGTTGCCCCGCACTGCCGTGACTACCCAGCAGGCGCGGCCGCCGGTGTAGTAGATCTGCGCCACCGTGCCGTCATTGTGAATGCCGTTGTCCTGGCGTCCGACGTCGGTTCGGAAGACGTGAAAGCCGTCGGCCTTGCCGGGATAATCCCATATAAGGAAGATGTAATTGGACGTAGCGTGGTCGCAACCGTACCGGACATGGTCGAAGTACGGGTTGTTGTAGACGTGCGCCTTGCACTCGGCGGCGTTGGCCGGCTGGCGCAAGTTGGTGGGCGACAGCACGATGAGCTGGTGTGTGTTGGAGTTCGTGGTGTTCGCCGAATTGGCGCTCACGGGAAGCGCGCCCGCAGCCGCCAAGGCGCAAACGAACAGCACGGCAACAAGCAAATATAGTCTAGGCAGAGACTTCATCGCTATTAACTCTCCTCGACAAAAACGGGCACAATCACCCATTCTAGTCCAACGAAACGCGAGATTAAAACGTTTCCTGCTCCTTAAGGATACCCGGCAGACGTCCGGCAGGCGTCCGGTCAGGCCTTGCGCTGGTGAAGAGCTATCCGGTTGCCGTCCGGATCCTTGACAAAGGTGGCGCGACAACTCGGCATGTCCATGACCTTGGTCATCTCGACCCCTTTGGCTTTCAACGCGGCGACGGCGCCATCGAGATCGGACATCTCGAACGCCACGCTGCAGGCGCTGCCGGGCGTAAGGTCGAGGTCCTCGCCCCGCCCGATCCCGAACGCCACGCCGCCGGTTTCGAACTCTACCCAGTGCTCGCTGGCCATCTCACCGGGCACAAAACCCATGACGTCGCGATACCAGGCAGTCGATTTCTTGATGTCCGAAACCGGATAGGCGATGAACGCGAGCGATTTGATGGACTTCATTGGGCGATCTCCTTGCGAGAGCGAGGATGCGGGGGCGCGTTGACCGCATGCAGGGGCGCAGCGCCCGACGCAAAGCGTCTGACGTTGTCAGCGAAGGCGCGCGCGATGCCGTCGTACGAAACATCCGTCACCCCCGCGATGTGCGGCGTCGCGATGACGTTGGAGCGGAAGAGGCGATGTCGGACGTCGGGCGGCTCCTGCCAAAACACATCGAGGCCCGCACCCGCAAGACGGCCGCTTTCCAACGCATCGGCAAGCGCCTCCGGATCGACGAACCCGCCGCGGGCTGTGTTGACCAAAAACGCCCCGCGCTTCACGCGGCTCAGCACGCGCGCATCGAGCAGATGATGAGCTTCAGGTTCGTAGCGGGCGCAGATCGCGATGTAGTCAGCCTCCGCAACCGCCGCGGCAAGGTCCGCTACGCCATAAACGCGCGCGAACGGCACCGGCAGCGTCGGGTCTGGTTCGGGTCGCCGGCGTACGGCCGTGAGCCGCATGCCAAAAGCGGCGAGTCTGACGCTCAAAGCGCGTCCGACGTCGCCGAGTCCAAAAATGCAAACCGTCTTTCCGAGCAGTGCCAGTCCGGACGGCTCGCCCATGCGTCCCTGCGCGAGCGACTCGGTCGCGCGCGGTAAGCGGCGCGAAAGCGCCAGCATGAGCAGCACCGCGTGCTCAGCGACCGACTCGGCGTTCCCGGTTCCCTTGCCCGGAATGCGCGCCACCCACACGCCGGCGCGCGTCGCGGCTTCGACGTCAACGGTTTCCAAACCGACGCCGAATTGCTGCACCAGTCCAAATATTCCGCGCGCGATGACGTCGGCGGTGATGGGAGTGCCATAGGGCACGACGACGTCGACGCCGTCCAGCGACTCAGGGAGGCGGTCCGGCGAGCACACCGCGATCTCGTGATCGGGAAGCAGCGGCGCCAGGCGCCGCCGGCTCTCGGAGTAGCCTTCACCGCAGAAAAGAATCTTCAAGGGCTGACCTAGCGTTTGAACGCCTTGGCGTCCTCCGCGGGCATGTGATAGGTTTCTGCTTCAGATGGAAACGCGCCGGAACGCACGTCGTCGAAGAAGCGCGACACAGCCGCGGTCGCGTCATCGGCCAGATGCGCGTATTGACGCACGAACTTCGCCGGTTTGCGATCGCCGAGTCCAAGCACGTCATGGAAGACGAGCACCTGACCGTCGCACTGCGGTCCGGCGCCGATGCCGATCGTCGGCACCGATATCGCCTCGGTGATCGCCGCAGCAAGGACGTCGGGAATGCCTTCGAGCACGAGCGCGAAAACGCCGGCCGCGGCGAGCGCGCGCGCGTCGTCGAGCAGCTCACGTGCGGCTTCGGCGAACTTGCCCTGCACGCGGAAGCCGCCCATGACGTGGACGGATTGCGGCGTGAGGCCGATGTGCCCCATCACCGGGATCTCCGAAGAGAGCAGCGCCTCGACCATCGGTATGCGTTTGCGGCCACCTTCGAGTTTCACGGCGTCGGCGTGGCCCTCGACGAGGAAGCGCGCCGCGTTGCGAATGGTGTCCTGAGTCGAGAGGTGATACGACAGCCACGGCATGTCGCCCACCACCAACGCGCGCGGCGTTGCGCGGGAGACGGCCGCGGTATGGCGGACCATGATGTCGACGGTGACGGGCAGCGTGTCGTCATGGCCGTAGACGACATTGCCGATCGAATCGCCGACCAAGATGATGTCCGCGCCCGCCCGATCCGCGATGCGAGCGGTCGGGGTGTCATACGCGGTGATCATCGCTATCTTTGTGCCGCCCTTGCGAGCGATGATCTCCGGAACTGTTACTTTTTCCATAATTGCGTTTCGCCTTCGTGTCAACTATGCCGTCTAGAGCGTGCTGCGTCCTGCTTTGTGCGCGTCGCTGTCGACGAAGAGCACCTCCTTGAAGCCGATCTGCTCGGCCCCCGCGGGCTTGACGAGCGCGTTGTCGATGCGGTAGCTTTCGCGCACGATGATGCCTTGCGTGAGGCTGTACCAGGCAGAGCCGCGCACGGCGATGGTCCCCGGCAGGAGTTTGGGGAGATTGTATTCTTTGCCCGTAATCGTGCCCGTGCCGGTCACCTCGATGCGAACGAGGTCAGTGCCGATGTCGACGATGCGATGCGTGAATCCGACGCTGCCGCTTCCAAGCGCAGTCACAACGCGCACGCGAGTGGTCCAACGGGTGCCCAAACGGATCGGCGACGTCGGCAATCCGATCATGGGCGCGTCTGCGATATCGTAGCGCGGGTCGCCAAAGACGGCGTTGAAGGTGCTCAGGTCCACCGTTTGAGCAGAAGCGCTGCGGGCGGTCTTCCCGCGCGGCACGTCGAGGGTGACGAGATCGACCACGCCGTGGATCAACGCGTGATCGCCGAAAACGGCGAGCACCTTTTCGTCGGCGCGGCTCGTCGTACGAAACTCTTCGTCGATGACGGCGCCGCCGCGCCGCGCAGCCTCGAGCCGCGCGCGCGGCAGTATCCATTGAACGCGGTCGACCGTGTCGCCGTGTTCGACGATGTGATCGCCGGCGTGAAGGCGCAGCGCAAGCGTCAGCGCCGCGAGGGCATGCGTGAGATTCATGGAAGTCCTTGCTTAGAGTATCGGCATGCAAAAAGTCGGCAGAAACGATCCGTGCCCGTGCGGCAGCGGGCGTAAGCACAAGCGGTGTTGTCTCGGGCGCGAGGCGCAGCGCGACGCGTTCGCGCGCTCCCTGGAGGCACGGGCGTTGCCGCTGCTGCAGGAGATCGCGCGTTATGCGGAGCGCGTCGCTGGCATGCCGCTCAACGCGGTGGCGCAGCGGGAGTTCCCCTTTTGGCGCGGAGCGCTCACCCCGGAGCGCGCCGCCCGCGCCGTCGACTTTTTGATTTTTGATTTTCGGCTCGAGCACTACGGGCACAGCGCGCTGCGCCAGTTCGCCATCGAGCACGGTGAAAATGTAGCGTTCCGAGCGAAGCTCGGAGAAGAAGACCAGCAATCGCTATTGGCATCATGGCAAGAGGCTCGCACGAGATTGTATCGGGTCGAAGGATGGTCAGCCGGTTTCGTGCAGTGCGTTGAGCTGCTGACCGACGAGCCAAAAAAGATCGAGGTGTGGCCGCTTGGCGAGCCGGGCGAGCCGATCGCCGACGGCGCGCCTGTAGCGCTGCGCGCCCTCGCCGCCGCAGGCCGGCACGTGTGCATCGGCAGACCGATGCGCTTTGGCGAACGAACGGTCGAGGATGTCGCGCAGGCGGTGCGTGCGCGACAGCTTGACTACGTGCGCCGCGTTCGCATCGTCAGTCTGGACGATTTCTACAGGCTCGAGCCAAAAGCGCTCGACGAAGAAGCTGCGGTGCTCGCTCGGCATGCGTCGGGCATCGTGCTACCGGGCGCGTGACAGCGCCGCGTCTGAAGCCAAGCGGGCGTCGGCCCAGCGCGAAAAGTTGTCGCGCCATGGTGACGTCGCCCAACGCGCTGGCATCGCAGATCGGCATCGGCGTGCTGGGGGAAGGCGGAAACGCAGCCGACGCGATCGTCGCCATGGCCGCGGGGCTCTCTGTCGTCTATCCGCACATGACCGGGATCGGCGGCGACGCGTTCATCCTCTATCACGACGCGAGCGCGCGAACGACGCACGCCTACAACGGCTCCGGCGCCGCGGTCGCGCTCGCGACGCGTGAGTTCTACCGCGATCACGGCCTCAACGTCATCCCCGAAAGGGGCGGCGCGGCGGTTCTAACGGTTCCCGGGGCGGTGGATCTGTGGTTCGCGCTGCACGAGCGCTTCGGGTCCATGGACATCGGACGCTTGCTGGCGCCCGCCGCGCGCTACGCGCGCGAGGGTGCACCGCTTGCCCGTAGCGTGGTGCGTGGACTCACCGAGGAGCGCGAGTTCTTGTCGGCGGACCCCGGCGCGCGAGAGCTGTACGGGGCGCAGGGGTACGAGATCGGCGATCGCCTCGTGCAGCCGGCGTTGGCGCGCACCATTGAGATGATCGCGTCAAAAGGACGCGCCTGGTTTTACACGGGCGAGGGTGCGGAGCGCATCCGCGCGGCCTGTGAGCGCGCGGGGAGCCCGCTGCGCGGCGCGGACCTGGCGGCGCATCGCGGCTTTTTCTGCGAACCGCTCGAGGCGCGCTTTCGCGCGTGGAGGTCGCTCGTGACGCCCCCGAATTCGCAAGGCGTAGCCTTGCTTTTCGCTCAAGCGATCTACGAGGCTGCGAGCGGCGCGGAGCGGCTCGATCCCGGCGGCGCGGCGTTCGCGCATCGGGGGATCGAGGCCGTGAAGCTGGCGTTTGCCGATCGCGACAGGCTGGTGCCGGATCCAACGCCCTCCGCGCTCGCGGCGCAACAACTGCTGGGCGCGAAGCATGCCGCAGAACAAGCTCGGCGCATCGATCCGAACAAAGCAGCGCCCGATACAGCACAGGCGCTCAGGGGTGGGACCACCTACTTCGCGTGCGTGGACGAAAGCGGCAACGCAGCGTCGATGATCCAGTCGCTGTATTTCCATTTCGGCTCGTGCGTCGGCGTGCCCGAGCTGGGCATCGTGTTGCAAAACCGCGGCTGCGCCTTCACGCTGGATGCCGGGAAGCCGACGTCGCTGGAACCCGGCAAGCGCCCATTCCACACGCTGATGGCCGCGATGCTGCTGGACGGCGACCGGCCGTATCTCGTCTACGGCACGATGGGCGGCGACGGCCAGCCGCAGACCAACCTGCAGAACTCGATCCGCATCGCCGAACGCGGCATGGATCCGCAGGCAGCGCTGGACGAGCCGCGCTGGCGCTACGGCCGCACGTGGGGCGCGCAGCAGCCCGGCGTCGCCGTGGAGGCGCGCGCGGGCAAAGCGTGCATCGCAGGCTTGGAGGCGCGCGGACATCGCGTCATCGTGGCGGACGAGTGGGAAGAATCGATGGGCCACGCCGGCGCGATCGTCATCGACAAAGAGCGAGGCATCTTGATCGGAGCATCGGATGCGCGCAGCGACGGCGCCGCCCTGGGGTTATGAAGAAGCCAGACGAAACTGTGGAGCAGGATCTTGTAGTGCCGGGGCTTTAGCCCCGGAAATCTTACCTAGAACGTTTTGGCCGGCGGCTTTTGCTTCGGCAGCGCCTGGGTGTGCGTCTTGATCCGCTTCACGCCGAGCAGCTGATGGCCGGTCGCGGTGATGCGGGCGCCCTGTCCGGCGAGCACGTTGAAGGTTCCGCCCGGCACGAAGACCGCTACGCTGCCCTGGCTCACCGCAAGACGAGTCACGCCGGTTTCGGCGACGACCGTGAATTGCGTGCCGGTCGGCAGCATCGTCGCCTGGTTGGTGGCGACGTGGATCGGCGGGACGTCGCGGTGAAGGACCTCGCGGACCGCCACGGTGCCGCGATCGATCTTCATGTCGACGATGTCGGGATTGCCCGTCTGCGAATTGGTATGCAGCTTGTTGAACTGCACTTCGGCATCGGACCCAAGGGTGACGGCCAGATGCGGCGTGATGGCGACCACGGCCGGCTGCGCGCTGTTGTTGCTCACGACGTCGCCGGTCGAAATCGCCAAGCTGTTCTCGGCCGACTGCGTCGTCGTTTGGTTGGCCGCGGTGTCTTGAACCTGACCTTGCAGGTACGCCGTGACGGTCTCGTCGGGCGGCCGGTTCGATATCGCGACCCGATCGAAGGCGCCGCGCGTCATGATGATGAGCGCAAACGCGGCGGCGGCCATCGCGAACGCGGCGCCGTAGGTGCGCCAGCTGGTCAGCGACTCCAGAACGGTGCGCGTCTCGGACTTGCGCACCGGCACGCCGTGGATGGCGAGCACGCGGTTGACGATGCGATCTTCCAGGCCACGCGGTACGGTCAGCTGCGGCACCTGGCGAAGCAAATTCTGAAAACGCTCGCCGCGCGCCATCGATTGCGCGCAGGCGAAGCACGTGCGGCGGTGCGCGTCGAGCAGCGATTGCTGCGTCGGCGTGATCTGCGCATCGAAGGACGAGAAGAGGAGATCGAGAGCTTCAGAGCACTCCATGTTATCCTTGCCTCATCCCAGCAACGGGTTGAGCCAAGTCTGCAGCCGCCGCTTTGCGCGGTGCAGGTTGGTTCTCGCCGCCTGTTCGTTCATGCCAAGAATGTCTGATATCTCCCCGTAGGAAAGCCCTTGGAGCTCTCTCAAAATGAAAACCATCCGCTGTTGACTCGGTAGCGCGCGAAGACCGTCTTCAAGCGCTGCGTAGGTCTCGCCATGCTCGACGCGCTGCTCAGGACGCTCCTCTTCGGCAGCGACGAACTCGGATTCGTTGACTTCATCGATGTCAGTGGTCGGCACCGACGAGCGACGCATGTTCGTGAGACAGACGTTGACGCAGATCCGGTAAAGCCAGCTCGAGACCTTACTGCGGCCGGAGAAAGTGTTCGCGTGCTGATAGGCGCGCAAAAACGCTTCCTGGACCAGGTCTTCCGCTTGGCTCGCATTGTACCGGTATGCCACATTGTACAACATCCTCGTGTAACGCTTGACCAGCTCCGCAAACGCGTCTCCGTCTCCTGACGCGATGCGAGTCATCAAGGCCACGTCCCGGCCCGATGAAACTGGCTCCAACTGATATGACCGAACCGCTCCAGCGAGCGTTACAGGGACGAGGAAGGGCAACATCCGGTTATAGACGCCTCATGAACGCGACTCGTACAGGCAAGCGGGACGAAGGTCCTGCTAAAGCCCGGTTTCGTCCCTGGGCTCACGGGACGATTAAGTCTCTACTCTCTATTATCGGTTTGCCCAAGTGCTCGGCTTATCAGTCAAAGTGTGAGCCACAGCACGCGCAGGCGGGCAAGCGCGACCCCCGAAATGGGACGCAACGTGCGTAATTTCATCCTGGAGGAGCTGGCAGACGCGCTTGACGACCGCAGCGGCCAGTTCCGCTACTTTTTCGTGGCCTCGACCGGACGGGTCGAGCCCTATGCTTCGGACGATCCGGCGGTGCTGCGGATCTCCAGCCGCAACGACGCGCTGGCCGTTCGACCGATATCGCACGCCGAAGCGGCTTCGCTGCTCTCCGACTTCATCGAGACGCTGCTCGACGGCGAACTGGTCGACAAGCTGCGCGCCGCCTCGGCCGGTTCGACCAGTCCTGCGCGGTTTTTGCAGACCTTGGGCGCATATCCACGCGCGCGCCGGAGTTGGCTCGCATACCGGCAGCACCGCCTCGAAGCCGTGGCGTTGGAGTTCCTGCGCGCGAACAGCGTCGACCTCGCGCGCTACGGGCTGGACCAGCCCGCACGCACGGAAGAAGAAGAAACCGGACTGCGTTTCGACCAGGCGCTCGAGACGCGCTTGGCCCGTTTGCGCGATCGCTTGCGCACGTTCACCACGCGCGGCAGCGACGCGAACGCGGCGCGCCTGGAGGCGCGTCATGACTTGCGCCTCGACGAAGTGTATCATTCCAACGCGATCCGCGGCAACCGGCTCGATCGCCGGCAGACCGAGGAGGTCATCGGCCGGGGCGCGACCGTGGGCGGACTCACGCTGCGCGAGCACCTCGAGGCGGTGAACCTCTTCCGCGCGCTCGGACACGCGGAGACGCTCGCCACATGCGACGCGCCGCTGACGGAGCACGCGATCCGCGAACTGCACGCGCGGCTTTTCGCCTCCATCGACGATGAGAATGCGGGCGCGTATCGCCGGACGGATGCGCGTATCGTCGGACGAGATTATCTCCCGCCCGAGAGCGTGCTGGTGCCGGCTCTGCTGCGCGAGTTCATGGAATGGCTCGACGAATCGACTGCCGATCCCGTGGCCAAAGCGTGCGCCGCGCAGGCGAAACTCGTGAACATCGCGCCGTTCTTGGACGGCAACGGGCGCGTGGCGCGCATCCTTTCCAACCTGGTCCTCGAATCCGCTGGCTATCCGCCGGCGATCGTGCAGGTCGGCGCGCGCGACCGCTATTACGACAGTCTGCGACAGGCGGATGCCGGCGATATGAGCGGCTTGCTGTCCTTGACGATCGACTGCGTCGACACCAGCATGACCCGCTTGGAAGCGGCTCTGCCGGGGGCGCGTCCAGCATAACGGTGATCGACGGACCAGAGTACGCCGGCGAGATGCGCGACTTCGCGGCGATCATCGCGCGCGCGGGCGTCAGCGATCTCACGCTCGCATCGATCGTCGCGGACGAAGATCCCGCGCGCAGCGCGCTGGCGAGCGCCCTGCTGTCGCTCCGCAACGAGCCCGCCTCGAATGTAGCGTTCCAAGCGAAGCTCGGAATGGGGGACGCTCTTCCGATGGACGCGCGCAACAGCGCGGCGCTGTTCGGCATCGACATCGAAACCGCGAATGTAGTGTTCCGAGAGAATGTAGTGTTCCGAGCGAGCGCAGCGAGCTCGGAGTTGGTCGCCGCCGCCGAGTTGCTTTCGCAGGCGGCCGAATCGGTCACGCGCGTCTGGGAGTGGCCACAGCCCGATCCGCCGCGACCCTTGACCGCGCCGGGCATGACGTTCTCGGCATCGCGCCTGAATCTGTTCGTGAAATGTCCGCGGCGCTGGTTCTTCGAGTATCTATGCGACGCGCTCCACGATCCGGGGAGCATCCACGCGACCTACGGCAAGGTGTTTCACGCGGCGCTCGAGGCGCTGCATCGCGACATCCGGGTTCCATCGGAGTACTCCGAAGAAGACATCCGCAAGAGGCTGCAGCAGGAACTGGCCATCGCGTTCGAACGCGCTCGTCCGGATTTCTCGTCCGAGCTCGAGTATGAGGTCAGCCGAATCAAGGCGCGCGCCGTGGCCGAGCACTACGCGCGCTGGTTGATGCAGGAAGCACGCGATCAGCCGCTGCGGGTCGAGGAAGTCGAGTCGCTGCATCGCTGGGGGGCTGGCGGCCATGCGTTTGTCGGCTACATCGATCGCATCGACCGCCCGCTTGCGGGGGGACCCATCACCATCTTCGACTACAAGACGGGACGGATCGACGGGGACCCGGACAATTACCTGCGCAGCGTGCGTGCCGGGGACGAGGCGCAACTGGCGCTGTATTACAGCGTGCGCCGCGCGCGCGGCGACGACGTGGCGAGGCTCGCATTGATATCCTTGCGCGACCCGCGCGATAAAGCGTGGGTGCTCGCCCTCGACGTCGTGGACGAGGCAGGCAAAGCCGTCGCGGACCGCACTCCGCGTACAGGCGTGGTCCGCGGCACCTGCACGGCGGCTGAACTCGAAGCGGCGATGAACGTTTTGCTCGAACGTTGCGACATGCTCACGCGACAAGGATTGGATAATTTCCCGGCGGGCGAGGATCCGCCATGTTCCTTTTGTGCGTACGCTCGAGCGTGCCGACAGCGGCCGGCTCAAGCCGAGCGCGTCTTTGCGCGCTGAGGTCTTCGCTCTGAGCGACGCTCAAGCTCGTGTCGTTGAGGCTCCAGGAGAGGGCATCACGCTCGTCACAGGCCCGGCCGGCTCGGGAAAGACGAGCGCCTTGGCAGCCCGAGCAGCCCGCTTCGGTAAGACGGGCGCTGTGGTCATCGTCTGCTCGCACGAGTCGGGCGTGCGAGCGATGCGCCGTGCGCTCGACCTCGCCGGCGCGCCGGAGCGCGTGGTCGCGGGCATCGCGCCCGAGCACCTGGCGCATTGGATGCGCTCGAACTACGCGCTTGCAAATGTCTCTCCAAAACTGCGGCCGGGCGGCGACGCGGCTGCGCGCTCGATCGTGCGCATCGCAGGGCGTGGTCTGCTGGATCTTTCGTGGCCGATGCTGCGCGCGGGAACCGTTGATCTCGATCTGCCGTTCCTGAGCCGCCCTGACGCATTCTTGGACGAGGCCGCGCAGTTGTTCCGCCAGCTGAGGCGTTCGCGCATCGGCCCGGCTGCGTTCGAAGAAGGCTGCCGCAACGGGCTGGACGTCTTCTATGGAAGCGGCGTGGAGCGAGCGCTCGTGCTGATCCGCGAACCCGGCTTGGGCGCGCGGGCAAGCCGGCGCGGCCGCGAAGCCATGGGCGCTCGAGAAGCGACGCTCCTCGCGCAGCGCCGCGCCGAACACGATCTGGGCATCCTCCTGTCAAAGCTCTACACGGAGTACATCGCCGCCGCGCAAACCTCGCCCGTTCAGTCTGACGAGGACATCGTTGACGCATGTCTGACCTGGCTCGAGCGCGACGCGCGCGCGGCGCGCGCACTTGCGGGTGGTTTGTCAGCGCTCTTCATCGACGATGCCGAAGACGCCGAACCGGCTGTCGCGCAGCTGTTGGAGCTGCTCTTGCGGGAAGGTTTGCCGGGCGCCACGCTGGCCGGGTGCGAGGACTCAGGCATCGATGGACTCACAGGCAGGCGTAGCGTGCTCGATGCGACGCCCGCTCGCGAGTGGATCGCCTTGCCCCTCGTTCCGTCCCCGCATTTCGCCGCGCAGCGCTTCAAGCATCAAAAAGCGGAGAGCGACGCCATCGCTGAGGCGATGCTGGATTTATTGCGCGGGGATACGCGGCCGGCTGACATCGCACTGCTCACGCGCAGCCATGACGCGGCAGCCGTATACGCGGAGGCGCTGGCCAAACGCGGCGTGCCGATCGCGCCTCCGCGAGATCGACCCGCCGCGGCGAAGGAACTTGCAGATTGGCTCGCGCTCGCCGTGGCCGTTCACGAGCCGCTCGATCACGAACATCTCTTGCGCGTGCTCTCGTCGCCGCTCGTCGGCCTTTCTGATGCCAGCCTTTTCGCGCTGTGCGACGATCCGACGAGCGTGACGCAGTTGGCGCTGGACGTGGGAGCGGAAGAGCAGCATCGGCGCGCCGATGAGAGCCGGCAGCGCACCGCGCTTGCGCGCAACGTGATGGACGGTTCGGCCGACCAGCGTCTGCCGGAGGCCGTGCGCGCGACCGTTCGCGCGTTTCGCGAGAATTTGGCGCGATGGCGCGACGAAACGCAAGGTTTGGGTCCGAGTGCGGTCTTGGCGCATGTCGCGGTGGCGGCCGGTTTCCACCGACGCTGGATTTCAGGCGAAGCGCACCTGCGTTCGCGACTCCTGGATGACGAGAAGCGGGTGATCGAGGCGGTGGTCGAGGAAACGCGCCGCTCCGAGGACGCGCTACCCGCCCTCGTGCGCCGGCTCCAAGACGGCGAGCTCCCGATGCGGCCTGCGCTCCGGTCTGAGGAGCTCGTGGCCTGCGAAGCCATCGTGGACGCAAAAGGCGAGCGTTGGCCGCATGTCTTCGTGGCGGGCTTGGCCTACGAGCGTTTTCCGCGGGTGTACGTGGCGCGCGCGATGGCATTCACGAAGAACTACGGGCTCATCGTGCGCGAGAACGTGGCTGCAGGCGCTTCGCAGACAGCAAAATTCGGATGGTACTATGCGAAGTTCGACGCCAAGGCGCGCTATCTGAAGGAAGAGCGCCGCGCGCTTCGGTACGCGCTGTCGCGCGGCACGTTGAGCGCGACGGCCTCAGGCTTCGGCACGCCGCCACGCTGGGCGGCTGACCACGACCTCCTCGCCGACTTGGAAAACTCTGTGTAGTGTTCCGAGCGAGCGCAAGCGAGCTCGGAAAATCTACTTCGCCTGCAGCGCGCGCCAGACGCGTTCAGGCGTCATCGGCGTTTCGTGCGGCGCGACGCCGACTGCATCGCGGATCGCGTTAGCGATCGCTCCGGCAGGGGTCGTCACCGGCGGTTCGCCGACGCCCTTCATGCCGAACGGTCCGGCACCCGACTTCGACGTGAGCAGAATCGCTTCAATGGCCGGGGCATCCACGGATGTCGGCAGCAAGTAGTCCTTGAAATCCGGCATCAGGTCGCCATGCCCGTCGTAGACGAGCTCCTCGGTCAGCGCAAAACCCAGGCCTTGAACCGCTCCGCCTTCGATCTGGCCGATCGCGCCTGCCGGATTCACGGCAAAGCCGACGTCCTGCACGGTCGTGATCTTGCGCACGGCCACGCGCCCGGTTTCCGGATCGACTTCGACTTCGGCCGCCGTGGTCGTGTACGACGGCGCGAGCCAGCTCGCAAAGCCATGCGTTTCGGTGAGCGTCTCATCGTGCTCCGGATCGGAGATGGACTCCGCTTCGCCGCTACCGGTGATCGAGCCGCCGGCGGCTTTCGCGAGCTGCTCGAAAGAAACGCCGTGCTCCGGCGCGCCGCGCACGGAGGCGCGGCCATCACGCAGTTCGATGTCGTCAGCCCGCGCTTCCAGTGCGTCCTCCGCCCGAGCGAGCAGTTGCTCGCGCGCGCTCTTGGCCGCCGCCCTCACCGCAAGCCCGGCGGAAAACGTCGAACCGCTGCCCCCCACACCGCTGTCGTAGGTCGCGCTGGCGGTATCCGCGAGCAGCAGGGTGATTTTTTGCGGATCGATTCCCAACGCATCGGCGGCGATCATCGGCAGGGCAGAAGCGGCGGATCCGGTGCCAACCTCCGCGTTCCCTGACGCGACGAGCACCGAGCCGTCAGCGCGTATCTCCACGCGCGCTTTGGATTCCGCGCACGAGGAAAACCACCACGTGCAAGCGATGCCGCGGCCGTGGTTCGGGGGCAGCGGTTCGCCCCAACCGATCGCCTTGGCGGCACGGCCCAGCGTTTCGCGAATGGTGACGCCCTCGAGTTTTTGGCCGGTGGGGCTGACGTCGCTTTCGTTCCAAGCATTCTTGAGCCGGAATTCGAGCGAGTCCATGCCGAGCGCACGCGCGACTTCCTCCAGATGGGATTCCTTGGCGAAATTCGCTTGCGGCCCGCCGGGCGCGCGCACCGGTCCGGCGATGTGCTTGTTGGTGTAGACCAGCGTCGCTTCGATATCCAGATTGGGAATGCGATACGGCGCGGAGGCGAGCATGCTCGAGATCAACGCGGTGCCGCCCCCGTAACCGATGTACGCGCCGGTGTCGTAGACGAACGAAGCGCGCATGGCGAGCAGCGTTCCGTCGGACTTCACCGCGGACGCGAACTTCGCGTACCCGCCGTGCCGGGGGAAGATGTGCAGACCATCTTCATGACGAGACCATAGAACGCGTACCGGTTTGCCCGACTGGAGCGCGAGCGCGGCGGCGAACCACTCGGCCGCCATGAGGATCTTGCCCCCGAACGCGCCGCCGACGAACTGATTGACGAAACGCACGCGTTCAGGCACGAGATCGAAGAACGCCGCAAGCTCGTCGCGGTTGCTGTACGGCGATTGCGAACCGCACCAAAGCGTGAGGCCGCCGTCGGGTTCCGGACGCGCTGCCGCAGCGCGAGGTTCGAGATACCCGGGCATGCCAGGCGAGAAATGGAATTCGGACTCGACGACGCGATCCGCCGACTTGAACGCGGCATCGACGTCGCCGCGGCGCACGCGATTGTAGCCGCACACGTTGCGGCGCAAGACGCGGCCCGCGGTCTTCTCGTAATGTTCCCAGTCCGGGTGCACGAGCGGTGCGTCAGGCTTCAGCGCCGCGCGCGCGTCCAGCACCGGTGCGAGCACTTCATACTCGACCTGGATCGCGGCTGCAGCCGCGCGCGCCTGCGCTTCCGTATCCGCGGCGACCGCGGCGACGGGCTCTCCCACATAGCGCGCGTAGGGCCGCGGGAACAAGTACTGGTCCTTGATGCCGAAGTCCAGCGCCTTGCTCGGCGTGTTGCCCGCGTGAGCAACGGCGCGCACGCCGGGCAGTGCTTGCGCCCTCGCCACATCCACCTTGACGACGCGGGCGAACGCGTGCGGGCTGCGCACGACGACTCCCGCGAGCGCGCCCTCGAGCGCCACATCCGCCGTGTAGACGGTGCGTCCGGTCGCCTTGTCGGCGGCGTCCGGGCGGATTCTGCGCGTGCCGATGATGGCGGCCATCGCTGCTACGCTCTCGTCCGGATCGCAGCGCGCCGTCCGGGCGGCTCGCCGGCTCGGCCCTGCTCGTGGAGCTCGCTCGCGGCTGCCAGCACGGACTCTACGATGCTCTGGTATCCGGTGCAGCGACACAGATTGCCGGAGAGCGCCTGGCGTATAGCCTCGGCGTTGGGCGCGGGGTTCTCCGCGAGGAGTGCCGCGGCGGATACGATCATGCCGGGCGTGCAGAAGCCGCACTGCAAACCGAAGTGCTCGATGAAGGCCGTTTGAACCGGATGCAGCGCGCCGTCGTCGGCCGCGAGGCCTTCAATCGTGGTCACCTCGCGGCGGTCCGCGTCGACCGTCGGAAAAAGACACGCGTTGACGGGGCGGCCATCGACCAGCACGGTGCATGCCCCGCAGTAGCCGGTGCTGCAGCCTTCTTTGGTGCCGGTGAGGCCGAGCGCATCGCGCAGCGTGCCGAGCAGCGGCTGCAGCGGCTCCACGACCACCTCGTGTTTGTCGCCGTTGACGTAAAGGGTGACGGGCTGCATCAGAGCAGCTCCGCTTCGGCGAGCGCGCGCTCGGTGAGGACCAAGACCAAGTGGCGGCGGTATTCCGCAGACGCGCGATGATCGGAATACGGGCGGGCGTCCTCGTCCGCGGCGCGTCGCGCGGCGGCTTTGAAACATTCAGGCGAGGGCGCCTTGTCGGTCACCGATGCCTCAGCACGATGCGCTCGCACCGGCACCGGCGCCGCGCCGGCGAGCGCGATGCGCGCGTTCCAAATCGTGCCGCTCTCGTTCACCGCGAAGCGCACGGCGACGGCCACCAGCGCCATCTCGAAGGCGCGCCGAGTCTGCATCTTCACGTAAGCGGCGCCGGCGGTGACGAGCGGGATGGTCACTCCGGTCAGCAGCTCACCCTGCGCCAACGCATGCGAGTGCGGCCGGAGAAAATCCGGAAGGGGAACATCGCGCGGGCCTTCGTGGATGTTCGCCACGAGACAGCGAGCGTCGAGCGCGAGCAGCGCCGCGGTCAAATCCGCTGCGGGATGCCCGGAGCAGAGATTGCCGCCGAGCGTTGCGACGTTGCGCAACTGCCGCGCGCCCAGAGAAGCCGCCGCTTGCGCGAGCAGCGGCGCGTGCTTTCGCACCAAAGGATGTTCGGCGAGCGCGCGCGCCGTCACGACCCCGCCGATCTTCAAGTGCTCGCCCTCGAGCGCGACGTCGGATAACTCAGGGATACGTTTGATGTTGATGATGGTAGCGGCGTCATGCGGTTCGCGGCGCAGCTGCGGGCCGAGCAGCGTGCCGCCCGCGAGCACCCGTGCCCCGGGCGAAAACCGATCGAGCAGCACCAGCGCCTCGTCGACGAAGTTCGGCTCGAAATACTGCATGGCCGCGCCGCATTCTGCAAAAAGGACGGAGGAAGCCTGCCGCCGCGCCGGAACATTAGCGCAATCGTGGTCGGGGCGCGAGGGAAGCCGGTGGAAATCCGGCGCGGTCGCGCCACTGTAACCGGGGAGCCGTCGATCAGCCACTGTCCGCGCCGCGGATGGGAAGGCAGCGACTTCAAAAGGCGAAGATCCGGAAGCCAGGAGACCTGCCCTGACCTTTAGATAGCCTCGCTGACGACAAGCGTCGTCGAGTGAGGTCCTCTTCGCGTCAAAGAGGCAGGTCGATGGGTCCTTCTCGCACCGCAATCTATCCCGTACAGGCGCGCAGTCGTGCGACCTCGCGTGTCGCTTGGCTGTCGGTGCTTGCTCTGCTCGCAGCGGCGGCAGGCTTCGGGTCGCTGGTGTTCGGCACCGTCGCTCTCGACATCGGTTCGATCGCCGGCGCACTCATCCACCCCAAGGCCGCGAGCCTCGCCCACACAATCGTCTGGGATATCCGCTTGCCGCGCCTGCTCATCGGGGCATGCGTGGGCGCGGGCCTCGGGATCGCCGGCGCGATGCTGCAGATGCTGTTCCGCAATCCGCTTGTCGACCCGTACGTCACGGGCGTCTCGGCCGGCGCTGCCGTGGCGGCGGCGATCGGCATCGCGCTCGGGGTTTCTTTTGTGCTCGTGCCCGCGCTCGCTTTCGTCGGGGGTCTCAGCTGCGCCGCGTTGGTCGCGGCGGTCGGTGCCGGCGCCGGGCAAAGCGGCAATCTCCGCCTGGTGCTCGCCGGGATCGCGATCTCGTCGCTGTGCGCCGCGATCGTGACAATCGTGTTGCTGCGAGGCGAAGGCTCGAGCGGTCTTTCAATACTTGGTTGGCTCGCCGGCGGCATCAGCGGGCGCGGATGGAGCGATCTGCAGTGGACGATGCTGTACCTGAGCGCAGGCGTCGTCGTCGGCGCGATGCTGACGCCCTCGCTCAACGCGCTTCGCCTGGGCGCGGACGCGGCCGCCGGCCTCGGGCTGCGCGTTGAACGCGCACGTTTTGCTGTGCTCACGGCGGCGGCGCTCATCACGGCGGCGTGCGTTGCGGTGAGCGGCATCGTGGGGTTCGTCGGACTGATGGTGCCGCACGCGGCGCGCCGCCTCGTCGGCGGCGATGCCCGCTGGCTCATGCCCGCGAGCGCGGTTGGAGGGGCGCTGGTCGTCGTCGTCGCCGACGCCATCGCGCGCACGGCGGTTCCCGCCACGGAGGTGCCGCTGGGCGTCCTGCTGGCGTTGGTCGGCGTGCCGTTCTTCCTTATAATAGCGCGCCGCCCGGTGGCCCTGTGAGCGCCGTGCTTTCGGGCCGATCTCTATGCGTCTGCTATGGACCCCGCGTCGTGTTCAACGAGGTCGGATTGACGTTGGAGCATGGCCGCTTGGTCGCGCTGATCGGCCCGAACGGCGCCGGCAAATCGAGTCTGCTGCGCGTGCTGGCCGGCCTGCAGAAGCCGTCGAGCGGCGTTGTGCAGACGACAGCGCGCGCTTCGCTGATCGCGACGGCGACGCCGCTGCCCGCCGACGTGACGCCGGCCGAACTCGCCTCGTATGCGCGCGCAGTGCGCCGGCCGTGGTGGCAGCAGCTGCAGACGACGGAGGACAAGCTGGCGATCGCGTCGGCTTTGGAACGCACGGGACTCGCGCAGCGCGCCGACGATTCCGCAAGCATGTTGAGCGACGGTGAAGTGCAGCGCGCATGGATCGCCGCGGCGCTGGCGGCGAACACCGAAGTGTTGCTGATCGACGAGCCGACCACGCACCTCGATCTGCGCTATCAGCTCGAAGCCTTGCGCACGTTGAAGACGCTGGCGCGCGGAGGCGCGGCAGTGATGGTGGCCATCCACGATCTCACCTTGGCGGCGCGCTTCGCCGACCGCATCGCGCTGCTCGCCGAGGGCGCGCTCGTCACGGGTGCGCCGGAAGAGGTGCTGCAGCCAGCGGCGCTCTCGCGCGCATTCGGCGTGGAAGTCTCAACCCACCGAGACCCCGAGGGGAACTTGATATGCACACCCATGTAGGGCTATGTAGCGACCCGAGCGCCAGTAGTGCCGGAGCTTTAGCTCCGGAAAATGTAGCGTTCCGAGCGAAGCTCGGATTCCTGGCCGCACTCATCGCTGCGATGTGCGGCCCCGCGATCGCGCTCGCCGAACCGCAGCCGACGCCCACGCCCACGTCGACCCCGAACAGCCTCGGCACGATAACGGTGCACGCCGGCGCGCGCGAGGGCTACACGATCCCAGTCGCCGAACTGCGCCGGCTTGGAGCGGTCACGGTTGGGGATGCGTTGCGCTTCGTTCCGGGCGCCGCGATCCAGCAATATGGTCCTCCGGGTTCGCTGCAAACCGTCGCGCTGCGCGGGGCCACCGCGTCACAAACACTCGTGTTGATGGATGGGCGGCCTCTGAACGAAGCCGAAACGGGAGTCGCGGATCTGACCTCGCTGCCGCTGGACGATCTCGAATACATCTCGGTGAGCGAGGGCGGGCTCTCGTCCCTCTATGGCTCTGCGGCGGTCGGCGGCATCATCAATCTGGTCAGGAAGAGCGCGTTGCAAGGGCACGCCGTCGCCGGCTCGGTGCAGGTCGGCTACCAAGGCGCCTTTTCTCAAACGGTCAGCGCTTTGGCGGGGACGTCGACGCCGGGCCTCGGCGTTTTTTTCGACGCGTCCACAAGACGCGCGAGCAACGTCTTCGACTACCCGGCTTTTGGATCGATCGCCGGCGGCACGCGCACCAACAACGATCTCAGCGCCACAGATACGAACCTCACGCTGCGCGGGCTGCACGGGCCCTTCAGGGTCTCGCTCAGTTTAGAGAACAACGCTTCAGACCTCGGCGTGCCCGGCAGCACGGAGTTCGGCACGGACTTTATCAGCAAGCTCGCGCGACAGCAGCGGATCGTCAACCGCGCCGCCGCGACGCTTGAGTATTCCGAGAATGGATCCAACACCACGGGACTCGACGCCTACGTCGATGGCCGGCGCGTGCATTTCTTCGATCCATCACCGTCATTTCCGTTCGACACCCTGACGCTCGTGACGAGTCGCGGCTTCTCGCTGAGCCACAGCGCGCGGCTCGGGTCGAGACACCTTGTGAAAGTTGCTTACGAGGGACGCGGCAATCGCGCGCTTTTCGAGGGGACTTTCAACTCGCCGCCTTCCGTGGTCGTGGGCGACGCCTCCACTGACTATTACCTGCGCGATGAATATCGCGCATCGGACGCCTTACGGATCGGGGCGGGCATCCGCACCGAGCGCAATCAAGGCACTAAAGCCACGTCCCTTCCGAGCGTGGACGTCGAGTGGGCGTTCCCGGGCTCCGGTGACAGCGGCATACGCGCGAGTTATGCGCGCGCGTTTCGAGCGCCGAATCTCGACGAGCGTTTCTTTCCCGGCTTCGGCAATCCGAAGTTGGAGCCGGAATACGCCGCTACGTTCGATGTCGGGTTCTTCGCCAACTCCGGGAGCGTCGTGCGAAACGCGGCCTCTGTGACGTTCTTCGGTTTGGACACGAACAACCTGATCGACAATGAAGCGATCGACAAGCTCGGCGATTTCCTTCCCTTCAACGTCGGCAGATCGCGCGTCCGCGGTGTGAGCGCGCAGGAGACGCGGCAATTCCTGGGCGGCTGGGTCGCGCAGGCCACGTACACCAACTATTTCAAGGCGGCGGACCTGAGTTTGACGCCGGATCTCAACGGCGTCGTGAACTATGGGAACCGCTTGGAACGCCGCCCTCTTGCGACGTCGAGCTTGGAAGCCTGGCGCATGACGGGCGACGACGAGTACGGGTTCGATCTGCGCTTTGTCGGCCAGCGTTTCGGCGACGAGGAGAACCTGCATTCACTACCCGCGTACGCGGCGCTGGGGGCGCACGTGTCGAAGGCGCTGGGCCGGCACCTGCTTCTGACCGTGCGGGGCGACAATCTCACCAACCAACAGGTCATGGAGGTATACGGATTTCCCACGATGCGCGGCACGTACGCCATCCGCCTCAGCACGCGATGAAGCGCGCGCTCGCCGTAGCGAGCATCGTCGTGGTACTTGCCGGATGTTCGCTGAGGCAGGCGATGCAACCCAAAGCGCACGCCGCCGGCCCGCCGCGCGTGATCTCGCTGGCGCCGTCGCTGACCGAGATCGCGTTTGCCATCGGCTGCGGCGACAGACTCGTCGGCGATACCGCCTATGACAACTATCCGCCGCAGGCCAAGTCCCTACCGCATGTCGCCGATCTCGCGCATGCCGATCTCGAAGGCGTCGCGCAACTGCAGCCGACAGCGATCCTCGCGCTGCACGACCAGGAGAAGGAGGGCGCGCAGATCGCAGCGCGCATCCCGGTTCAGATCGAGTACCTGCCGAATCGGAATCTTGACGACCTTTACACCGATGTCGAGGGTGTCGGAGCGGCGTGTGAGCTGCGCGAGCGTGCGAGAGCCTACGAGCGAGGATTGCGGGATGCCATCAAGCGTGCGCACTGCTCGCAGACGGGTGGCCCACGCGTCTTCGTGCTGCTGGGACTTCCGGGATTCACCGTCGGGAGGCGCAGCTACATCAACGATCTCATCGACATCGCAGGTGGCCGGAACGTGGCCGCGAGCATCGACCAGCCGTATCCGAACCTTGGCGCCGAAGCGATCATCAAGGCAGACCCGGACATCATCGTGGTCTCGAAAGACACTCCGTTCGGCGCCGACGTGCAAAAGCGCCAACCGTGGGCGAGTCTCCGTGCCGTGCGCGAGCATCGCATCATCAGTCCGCCGAATGACGACGTCATCGAACGCAACGGCCCGCGCTTAGTCCAAGGCTTGCGCTGGTTGAAAAGCGAGCTGTGCCGCTGAACGCACGCGCCCTACCTTACGGCAGGTGACTGCCGCGCACACCGTGCTTGGGCGGATTCGCCACTTCGACTTCGACGTCAACGGTCAGGTCGCGCAGGCGATAGAAGACGATCTGCGTGCCGCCTTCAAAACCGACTTTGACGAGCGGATTATCGCGCTCGCCGGAAATCACGACGGCATGAACGCGTCCGGTCTTGCTCGACCAGACCCGATGCACTTCGGTGAAATATGATGGTTCGGGCTCGCGTGGGTGCACGGTGACGCACCGGCCGACGAGCACGCGGGAACCTTGCTGCAAAAGAATCGCCCCCTCGCGTATCCTTGTGAGCCGAACCTAAAGGTCCTGCTCCGCGCGAGGGGAACGGGCGCGCACGGACCTAAAGGTCCGCGGGGTGTTGCTCATCGACGTAACCATCGGGTGTGTCTTCAAAGACGCCGAGCGCGCGGCGCAGGGGCTGCACGGTGTGCTGGCAAGCGGCATCGCCGCCGGCGCCGTGCGCATCGGCGCGCGCGACAAGCAGCGCGCTGAAAGCATCGCGGCCGAGGCCGGCGTTGCGAGCGATCTCGATCCGGAAGACCCGCTCGCGGGTGCCGCCGGCCTGAGCAGCGGAGCCGCTGCGCGGGCGAGCTCGGATATGGGTGGGGTCATCGGCGCGCTCGTCGGTGCGATCGTGGGTTTTGCGCTCGGCTTCACGCCCGTCGGCGCGATCATCCACGTCGCCAAAACGATCCAGCCCATCGCTTGCGCCCTGCTCTTCCTCGTACTGGGCGGCATAGCAGGCGCGGCGTTGGGCAACGCGTTCGGGCCGCAGCGCTCGACGCACGCGGGCTTTCGGCTGGTGGACGCGATGGAAGAGGGCGGCATCGGAGTCGTCGTCACGACGGACGATGCAAAGGCCGCCGACGTCATACGCATCGTGAAAGACGCAGGCGCGATCGACGTCATCTGCGTGCCCGAAGTGCCGCAAAAAGGTCAGTGACCCCGAGCGCCTACCGGCGCCTCGCCTCGCATGATGGCGAAGCGCTGCTGCAAGCGCTGGCGTTCGCAGATGAGAAACATGCGGCGGCCGCAGCGGCAAAAGCGCGCAAGATCGCCGACGCCGAGCTCGCCGCCGCGGCGCTCGCAACGGTGTTCGCGCGGAAACGCGCGCTCGCATCCGGCAAATTTCCAGCGGCATCCAATATGTTCTTCACGCGCGCGGGTTACGAGCAAGCATCATCTGAGGCCGTCGCGCGCCATCGAGCCGAGCGCTTCGCGGGATTCGCCGGCGTCGTTGACCTCTGCTGCGGCATCGGCGGCGACACGCTAGCGATCGCGGCACGCCTCGGGACAGACGCGCGCGTCACGGCGGTCGACGTCGACGGCGACGCGCTGGCCTGTTTGGAACACAACGCGGCGGCGTTGGGTCTCAAGGAACGAATTCACGCGAAGCGGATGGACGCGCTGGAGGCCGACCTGTCGGGCGCCGATGCGGCGTTTGCCGATCCATCTCGCCGCAACGCGAGCGGCAGACAACGCTCGGGAGCGGCATACGAGCCGCCGTTGGAAGCGCTCTTGCGGCGCGCCCGCGAATTGCCCGACGCGCGTCTATGCGTCAAAGTCGCACCGGGTCTGCGCATCGGCGCGGAAGAACTGCGGCGCGCGAGCGGCGCGCCGGTCGAGATCGAATTCGTTTCCGAACGCGGCGTTTGCAAGGAGGCAGCGTTGTGGTGCGGCGGCCTCGTACGCGGCAACGGCGCTCCAAGCGCCACCGTCATCGACGCCGCAGGCGCGCACCGCTTCGATGGGGATGCCTCGCGCAACGCCGATGTCGGGCCGCTCGGGCGCTACCTGGCGGAACCCGATCCGGCGATCATCCGCAGCGGTCTGGTGGGCGAACTCGCCGAACGCGTAAAGGCGACGCTGCTCGACCCGCAGATCGCATATCTCACGGCATCGGCCAGCGTGTCGTCGCCGTTTTTGCGTTGGTACGAAGTCCGCGAATGGTTGCCGTTCAACGTCAAGCGCCTGCGCGCGTTTCTGCGCAGCGCCGGCATAGGAAGACTGGTGATCAAGACCCGCGCGTTTCCGCTGCAACCGGAGGCCATCGCGGCGTTGCTCAAAGCCAAGGGCGACGCGGAGGCAACGCTCGTGTGCACGACGATCGGGGGACGCAAAACGGCGATCGTCTGCCGGCGCGCATGAATTCCCTCGGTTCCATCGAACGCGCAGGCGTGCTCGACGCGGTGATCACGGCCGGCGGGCGCCTCACACCCGCGGAGGCGCAGCGGTACGGCACGGACGTCAAGGCTCTTGTCGAAATCAACGGGGCGACGCTGCTTGCGACGATGATCCAGGCGCTGCGAAACGTGCCGATGGTCGGCAGCATCACGGTCGTGGGCCCGCGCGCGGTCGAACGCTGCGGAGCGCGCTTCGATGGCTGGGTCGACGAAAGCCCGACCGGGGAAGACAACGTCATGGCGGCGTTGCGGGCGACTGCAGCCGGCCGCGCGCTCTTCTGCGCGTCGGACCTCCCGTTCGTGACGGCGCAGAGCATCGAAGGGCTGCTCGCGCTCGTGAAACCTGACGCTGCGGTTGCATATCCTATTTTTACGCGCGGCGAATTCCTGAATGCGCTGCCCGGCGCTCGCTCGAGCTTCTTCAAGCTTGCGGATGGTCAATGGACCGGCGGCAGCGTCCTGGTCGTGGACTCGGCCATGCTGCTCGCGAAAGCGCACTACATCAAAGCCGCATTCCGGGCGCGCAAAAACCCTGCGGCGCTCGCCCCGCTTCTTGGAGCGGCGCTGCTCTGGCGCTATGCCGTGGGTAGAGCAGGCGTCGACGAGATCGTCGCCCGCGTCGCGCATCTCTTGGGCGCGCCGGTCTACGCGATTCGCGGCGCCGATCCCGTGCTCGCCATGGATTGTGACGGCGCCGAGGACATCGAATACGCGCGTCAGGCTTCGCTGCGCGAAGCCACAACGCCGGAGCGGACTCCGTGAACGAAGCCGCCGGACGGACAAAGACGAATCAGTTAGTGCTTTCGGTGTTCTGGTTCGCGTGGGAGGTGCACTGGGCGGCGCTCCTCGGCGCGACCCTGCAGAGCGAGATCGCGCGCTTTGTGCCGGAGACTTTTTTCGGGCGCGCCACCGCCATCCTCGGCGGAGTCGGTGCGCTGCTGTCCATCGTCGTGCAATTCGGCGCCGGTCGAGCGTCCGATGTCGTGCGCCGGCGCATGCCGTTCATCATCGTCGGGACGCTGCTGGATATCGTCGCCTTGTACGCATTCGCGTTCGCGCCGTCATTCGGCGCGGTCGTCGCAAGCGTCGCAGCGGTGCAGATAGCGCTCAACATCGCGGGCGGCCCGTATCAAGCGCTCATTCCGGACCGCGTCCAAAAGTCGGAACAGGGACGTGCGTCGGCGTTCATGGGGCTGCTCCGCCTCGCGGGGACGGCCGGCGGATTGCTGCTCGCCAAGCTGGTCGTGAGACAGCCCGGCCCCGAGGTCACGCAAGCGATGTACGGGTCGAGCCTGCTGACGCTCGTGACCCTCCTCTCGATCACGCTGTTGGTCGCGCTGGCGATCACGGTGTTCGGAGTCCGCGAGAGACCCGCCGACGTCCCGCCACCCACGCCCATCACGGCGTGGTGGGAGAGCGCGCCGAGCTTCATCGCGCTCATCGTCTCGCGCACGTTTGTCATGGCGGGCTTGTATCTCGTCTTGCCGTTTCTCGGATTCTACCTGCGCTTTGCGCTTGGGGTGCGCCAGTACCAGTCCACGAGCTTGGATATCCTGTTGCTCATGGTGGGGTGTTCCCTGATCGGCACGGTGCCGGCCGGCTTCGTCGGCGACCGCATTTCGAAAAAGTCCATCATTTATATAGCGCTTTTCATGCTCACGCTGGGAGCGCTCGCTTTGGTGTTCACCCGCAGCCTTGGGCCGATCTATGCGGTGGCCGTGTTCATCGGCCTCGGCTGGGGCGCGTTCTACTCGGTTGACTGGGCGCTTGCGTGCAACTTGCTTCCGCCCGGGCGCGCCGGAGCGCTCATGGCGCTGTGGAATCTCGGCTCCTCGGCGCCGCAGGTCGCCGCGCCGGTCATCGGCGGCCTGCTCGTCGACTACGTCGGCGCCGGGCCGGCCGGTCTGAGCGCGGGATACCGCGCGGTGTTCGGCTTGATCGTGGTGTGCGTCGTCGTCGGCGCGATCGCGCTTGCGTTCGTGCGAGAAGCGCGGGCAGGAATGGATAAGCGAACTCAAGTAAGCCGTTTGGAAATGTAGCGTTCCGAGCGAAGCTCGGAAAAGGGGATGCAAGTCGTGAATCAAGTGAAAGCTCTGTCGGCGGTGCTCGTGGCGTGCTTGCTCTTCGTCGCCGCATGCGCGAAACAATCAAGCACGTCGACGTCGACGAGCGGCGAGTACGGCTCCACGGCGACCACAGCAGCCACCGAGAGCAGCATGGGCGCCCAGCTGCCCATACCATTGGCCAAATTGCCGAGCGCGAAAGTGGCCAAGGGCGACGCCGCAGCCGGCGGAAAAGTCTTCGCCGCGAATTGCGAGAGCTGTCACGGCGCCGGCGGCAAGAACGGTCAAGTGGGACCGACGCTGTACGGCATGGGATTCAAGACCGGACAAGTCGCGTACATGGTGAAGAACCCGCAAGGCGTCGACAAGAGCTCAGGCATGCCGAAGCTGCCGCTCACCGACAAGCAGATCGCCGACGTTTCAGCGTACGTCGCGTCGCTGAAGTAGCCGGCCTCAAGTCACCCCGCATTGATGCGCCGCCAGGCCCTTGGAAGCCGGGCGGCGCACAGCATTAACGCCGATACAGCATTGACAAGCGCATGACCGCGAGCATATTTTGGTTTCGCCGGGACCTGCGTTTTTATGACAACCCCGGACTGAGCGCCGCGCGTTCGTCTTCGCCGACGGTGTACGGCGTATTTTGCACGGCCGAGCTCGAGCGCTTGAATCGGCGCCAGCGCGCCTTTGTTCTCGGCTCGCTCAAACACATGCGCCTGGTGCTCGAGAAGCGCAATGCGTCGATCAGCATGATCGATGGCGATACACCGGATGCGCTCGTCCGCGCGGCACGCCGTCTGGGGGCGCAGAGCGTGCATTGCTCGCGCTCGTACGACCGCGAGGAACGCCGCGCGGAAGAGGCCGCGCGCAGCGCACTGGAGGAGGCAGGCATCGCCTTTCGCGTGCACGCGGGCGACGTCGTGCACGAGCCGGAGGCGGTCGCGGAGCGAAAACAGGCGCCCGGCGAGGGCTACCGTGTGTTCCCGCCATTTTTTGCGGCGTGGCAAGCGCTTGAAGCCCCGACGCCCATCGCGGAGGCATGGTGCAACGGCAGCGATGACCAGCCGGGTCCGCTTGCGGTTCCAGCCGACCGAGCTGCCGTGAGCGCAGGCGAGGCTGTCGGACGCGCGCTCCTACAATCTTTCGTGGCATCGCGTGCCACGGACTATGCGGTCAACGGCGCGTACCCAGGCCGCGATGGCACCTCAAATCTTGGCGCGCACCTGCGCTTCGGCTGCGTGAGCCCTCGCACGGTGCACCGCGCCGTGGCCGAACGGATGGCGAAGACCTGGACCCTTGCGCCGGAGCGAAGTTCGATGCGCGCGTTTTTGCGGCAGCTCGCCATGCGCGACTTCTTCATCCATCTGGCGTACTACGCACCCGCGCTGCACGACGATGCTCTGCAGGAGAAGATGCGCGGCTTCCCGTGGTCAAGCGACGAGAAAGCGCTGGCGGCCTGGACCGAGGGGCGCACGGGCTATCCGCTCATCGACGCTGCGATGCGCCAGCTGCACGCGGAGGGCAACGTCCATCAACGCGCCGCGATCTGCGCGGCATCGTTTTGCTGCTTCGATCTTGGCTTGGATTGGCGCCTGGGCCGTGAGGTCTGGATGAAACAGCTCGTCGCCGCCGATGCCGCGCTTTGCGACGGCAATTGGCAGTGGATCGCCGGTGTCGGCTCGGATCAGGCGGCCTATCCACGCATCTACAACCCGGTGAAGCAAGCGCGCCAGTTCGACTCGCAAGCGGTCTACGTGCGGCGCTGGTGCCAAGAACTGCGCAAACTGCCGACTGCCGCCGCGCTCGAGCCTTGGAAACTCGATCGCCAGCGCCAAATCGAGCTTGGATTTTTCACGCCGGACCAGTATCCGCCGCCGATGGTCGACCACGAAACAGTGGCGCGGGATCTCTTGAAGACCTACCGCGACTATCGCGAGAAAGAAGCGCTGCGCTCCTAGTCCCCTAAGCGAACCTGCTGGCGTATTCAGCCGCGATCGGCACGCGCGTCATCGCGCCGCTGTGCGCCTTGACGGCCAGATACAGGTCCACGAGGAACCAAATCGGCATCAGGAACGGCACCATGAACGCGCTTTGCCAGCCGACGACCGGGAGATGCGCGGCAAGCGCGTACACGGCGTAGAGCAGCACGCCCAGCGCGTTCACGCCGAGCGACTGCAAGATGTGGAAGCGCACGAACTTCGAGCGGTGAGCCGGCAAGAACAACATAAGCAGCGCGAGCGGCCAGATGGGATAGCTCAACGCGGCGAGCAGTCGATCTTCAGAAGAGGGCGGTGCTTCGGCCACCGCGCTCACCGACTGATCGCCCTGCGCATACCGATACGCGTTTTGGTAGCCGCTGGTTCGCTCCGCAGTCAGCACGCGCTCGCCGCCCGCGTTTTTCATCGCGCGCCCGAGACGGCAACCCGGGCAGACCGAATCGCTGGAACACGTCGCGCAGATCTCGTGGCCGCAATCGCGGCACACCATCACCGTGGGAACTTTTGGATGGTAGTAGCAGCTCATGAGGGATGGTCTCCTCTCGAGCGACTCTACTATTGCCGCCGCCGAATGTTTCACTGAGCGGGATTTGCCCCCGACCCGGCCTAAGAAAGCGGCTCATGGTGTTGCGCCGCCTGCTCGCCTACCTGCGGCCTTACGTCTGGGCTATGCTGGGCGGGCTGCTGCTGACCGCCCTCGCGTCACTCGCGCTCAACGGCTACGCGGCGGTCGCCAGCTATCTGGTCATCGCGATCAAGTCCAAGGACCTGCATGCGCTGGCGCTGGCGCTGCTCGGGCTGCTCGTGCTCAACATCATCAAGAACGCGGCCCAGTATTCCGGCGGCTACACCCTGACCTCGGTCGGACAGCGCATCGTCACCCAGATCCGCGCCAGCCTTTTCGCCCGCATCCAATACCTCTCGCTGCCGTCGTTCGACGCTTGGCGCGCGGGCGACATCATGTCGCGCTTTTCCAACGATATCCAACTGCTGGTCGCCGGAGTGACGGCCCTGCCGCTCTTCGCCAGCGCGGCGCTCACCCTGCTGGGCAGCCTCGGCGTGATGCTCTATCTGAGCTGGCAGCTCACCCTCGTCACCGTGGCGGTCGCGCCGATCGTCTCGTACGTCGTGTACAACTTCTCGCGGCTGCTGCGCGGGGTGACCGGCGTCGCCTTGAGCCGCGTCGCAGATCTGAATTCCATGCTGGCGGAAGCGCTCGAATCGATGCGCATCATCAAAGCCTTCACGCGCGAGTCCTATGAGGTGCGTCGCTTCAGCGAACGCAACGAAGCGAATTTCGGCGCTTCGATGAAGCTCGCGCAGGTCGCCCTGACGCAGACGCCGGTGATCGATTTCGTCGTATTGGTGGGCGTTCTCTCGCTGGCTGCATTCGCATCGTACCAGATGGTCGTCGGGAATCTCCCGGTTGAGCGCTTCATCGCGTTCCTGACGCTGGCAAGCATCGCCGCCAATCCGATCTCGCAGCTTTCCAATTACATCGGCGACTTGAACAAGGCATACGTGGCCGCCAAGAGGATTTTCGAGATCGTCGACTTGCCGGTGGAGGCGCCGGAAGCCGCGGGGAGCGTCGCGCTGCGCGACGTCCGGGGCGCTGTGGAGTTCAAGGACGTGCGCTTCGCATACACCGGCTCGAACGAGATACTCAAGGGCGTTTCGGCGCGGATCGAACCGGGCGAGGTGGTCGCGCTCGTCGGACCATCCGGCGCCGGTAAGACCACCATGGTGAATCTCATCCCGCGCTTTTACGAGCCGACCGGCGGCGCCGTGCTGGTGGACGGCCGCGATATTGCCGGCGTGACCCTGTCGTCGTTGCGCGGTGCGATCGCCATCGTGCCGCAGGATCCGCAACTGTTCTCGGATACGGTCGAACAGAACATCCGCTACGGCCGCTTGGACGCCACCGCTGAGGAGGTCGTCGAGGCGGCGCGCCAAGCCAACGCGCATGATTTCATCGTCGGCTTCCCCGATGGCTACGCGACGATGGTGGGCTCGCGCGGCATGCGCCTTTCCGGCGGGGAGCGTCAGCGCATCGCGATCGCCCGCGCCATCCTGCGCAACCCGCGGATCCTCATCCTCGACGAAGCGACCTCGTCGCTCGACGCAAATTCGGAGGCGCTCATCAACGACGCGCTCGATCATCTGCTCGTCGGGCGGACCACGTTCATCATCGCGCACCGGCTGTCGACCATCCGGCGCGCCACGACCATCCTTGTCATCGTGGACGGCAAGATCGCCGAGCGCGGAACGCACGAACAACTCCTCGCCGGGGGCAACCTGTATGCAGAGCTGCATGCGAAGCAGGCGCTGGAACCGGTCAGCCTGCAAGCACAAGCGTAGTTGAAAGAGATCGTCCGCAAGGCGCGTGCCGCCCGAGGGCTGCGCTCGTACGTCATCAAGACGTGCCGGCGCATCATCGGACCCGGCGGTGAGCCGAAGGCGCCGCCCGTGTGGGCGTTGCGGCGCATCTTCGGAGACTATCTGCAGGTCACGGCCGACGGCCATCCGTTCATCGTGGACCTGCGCGACACGGTGGTCAGCTATGGCATCGTCGCTGACGGCGCTTGGGAAGAAGAAGAGACCGCGTTGATCCGGCGTTTGATCAAGCCGGGCGACCACGTCGTTGATGTGGGAGCGCATATCGGCTACCACGCCGTCATCTTCGCAGCGGCAGTAGGCTCGCGCGGCAAAGTGCTCGCGTTCGAGCCGGCAGGCGACAACGCCGACCTGCTGGAGATCAACGTCGCGCTCAACGGTTTTGAAAAGGTGGTCGAAGTGCTGCGCGCGGCGGCAGGTTCGAAGCCGGCGACCGTGCATCTGGTTCGCGATCACGGTCAGGCCGAAACCGCGCGCGGGGTGAGCAACCGCGGCGCTCACCACGTCGCGCCGGTGAATGGCGCCGACGCGCCGCTCGTGCAACTCACGACCGTGGACGATGCGACCGCGGGCTGGGAGCGGGTCGACGCCGTGAAAATCGACGTCGAAGGCTATGAATGGCACGTGTTGCAAGGGATGCGCCAAACCTTAGCGCGAAATATTGACCTCGTGCTTTTCGTGGAGTTTTGGCCTGCCGCAATCGTCCGTGCCGGCGCGGAGCCGGCCGCGTTGCTGGACGAGCTCGAAACCCAAGGTTTCAGCCTTTGGGAGATTCGAAGACCCGGCGGCCTTGAACGCTACGAGCGCGGCGCGCTTTTGAAAAGGCTGTCGGGCGCAACGGATCTCGTGGACTTGCTGTGCGTGCGCGGCGCCAAAACGGCGGGCTTGGGATAAATGGATACCAAAAAACCCGACATCATCGACCGCTTCAACGAAGCCGCAGAGCAGCGTTTCGTCGCTATTGAGACGCAGGACGATATCGATTTCCATCGCCGAAAGCCATTTGGCGACATCGTCTCGGGGCGTATCATTCTCTATAAATTCGCGTTGATGCTTGCCGCCCTCGATCTAAAACAGGGGCAGCGCGTGCTTGACTTCGGCACCGGCTCCGGCTGGGTCGCCAGAATGTTGAATCAGATGGGACTCGCTGTCGTTGGCGTGGACATATCGTCCAGCGCGGTGCAGTTCGCCCAGGAGACCACAGCAGCCGATCCTTACGTGCGCCGCGACATCCCGCTCGAATTCACCACGTACGACGGCTACAAGCTGTCATTCGACGATGCGTCATTCGATCGGGTCGCGTGCTTCGACACGTTTCACCACATCCCGAACAAGAAGCAAGTCCTAGCCGAACTGCATCGGGTTTTGGTACCCGGTGGTCGTATCGCTTTTGTTGAACCGGGGCCGCATCACCACAAGTCGGATGAAGCAAAGATTGAAACAAGAATTCACGGTGTTCTGGAAGACTCAGTTAGCCTAGAGGAGATGATGGACCTCGCCCATGGCGTTGGGTTTGGCAACGCAGAAATCTTACCGTATCCTCCGGAGGATCGTTTGCGTTTCGACCTTAAGGCATTTACGGCGTTCATGCGAGGCGACAATAGACCATACAGGTTAAGCGCAGTGCGCGAGGACCTGAAGCACGCCTTCATCGTGGCCTTCACGAAAGGGGCGCCGGTGCACGGGTCGCTGGGCCGTCCGTGGTGGCGCTTCTGGGGCTAATCGAGCCGATCGTTCCACAATCCGCTGGAGCAAGGGACGCTTTTCCACTACGGGTTCTGATGGTCAATCGCCCCGATGCCTCTGCGCGTTTCGGCGGAGACACCGTCCAGGTGCGAAACACCGCGCTTGCCCTTCGTGAGCTGGGGCTTGAAGTCGACATAGTGGAGACGGAGACCCCAGATCCGCGCGGTTACGACATAGCGCACGTCTTTGGCATCACCGAACCGGAGAAGACGGCACGCCAAATCGATGTTTGTAGAATCACGGGCATACCGGTCGTGCTCTCGCCGATTTGGATCAGCTACGCTGAGTTCTTTGCCAGGTCGCCTGTTTGTGAGCGCGCCTTGAGCCGCGCTCGAACCGCATCCGATGCTCGCCGTGCACTCGGCCGAATAGCGTGCCGCCCAACCCATCAGGTCGCATCCTGGCGCACGAAAATTCGCACCGCTCGCATCGAGAGCGCCCAAGCGAAGGTATTGGAATCAGCCGACCTGTTGTTGCCCGCCAGCGCCAATGAAGCGCGGGAGTACGCGCTCCATTTAGGCGTCCGCGATAAGCCATTTGTCATTGCGCCCGTGGGCCTGGCATTCGATCGCCTGCCCACATGGAGCCAAAACCGCTCGGGTGTGATTTGCGCCGGGCGCATCGAGTCCAGAAAAAATCAAGCGATCGTAGCGCTTGCGTTACAAGACGAGCCGATAGACGTGATATTTGTGGGCGAGATCTACGACTACTATGGGGACCTTTGCAAGAAATGGGCATCGCCACGCGCACGCTTCGCGGAACCGATGAAGCAGCCCGAACTCTTTGAACTCTTCGCAAAGTCCGTCGTTCACTGCATGCCCTCGTGGGGCGAAACGGCAGGGTTGTCGGCGTTCGAGGCTGCCGCATGCGGTGCGAAAGTCGTCGCCGGCGACCGCGGCTCCGAGATGGAGTACCTCGGACCCGATGCCGACTATGCGGACCCAGGAGATCCCGAGTCGATCGTAGCGGCGGTTCGGAGGGCGCTCAAGCGGCCACCGCGAGCGACCGGCGACGCCTTGGATCGCCGCATGCACGACCTGACTTGGCGGCGCGCCGCGGAACGAACGCTCGAGGGCTATCGCCTGGCACTGGGCGCGGCGCTCACATGACCCCCACGCGGGACGGGCGCGTCCCGATTTGACTAGGGGAAAGTTTGTGATATAATTACTGTCTGTGCCACTAAGGACGATCGCGCAGGCTGCCGGGAACCACCAGCGCATCGTTTTTTTCATCCCAGCACCATCAGCAATCTAAGTCAAAATAACTCGCTGCAAGCGCGAACGCCGTTCGCGCATGCGCCATTGGCGAAGGTGTAAGCCCCTGTAATGAAGACCCCTAAAGAAGCCAAGCCGCGGGCCTCAGCCCGCGTGCCTCGAGACGGCAAAGCCGCAAAAGCCGTAAAGGCCATCAAGCCGAAGGCGCCCGCGCGCCGCAAAGCGCCGATGATGTCGCGCGCGCGCTTGCGCGCGCCGCGCCCGATCGCGCGCCTCTTGCGCCTTACGGACCCGAGGGCGGCGCTTGAAGCGCTCATCGAGACCAAGGGCGTCGTCAAAGCCGTCGAGGGGACGAGCCTCGACCTGCGCCCGCCCGGCCAGCGCCGCGAGCGCTTCGGTTTTGCCAAGATCCCGCACGTGCTCGACATCCCGGATCTGATCGAGCTGCAGCGCGAGTCCTTCAATTGGTTCATCACCGAAGGGCTGCGCGAGGCCTTCGCATCGATCTCGCCGATCAAAGATTTCACCGGCAACCTGATCCTGGAGTTCGGCGAGCATAGCCTGGGCGACCCCAAGTACACGGTCGAGGAGTGCCGCGAGCGCGACATGACCTATTGCGCGCCGCTGCGCGTGCGCGTGCGCCTCATCACGTCCGAATCGGGTGAGATCAAAGGCATTCCCGACCAAGAGATCTTCATGGGCGATCTGCCGCTCATGACCGACAAAGGCACGTTCATGATCAACGGCGCCGAGCGGGTCATCGTGAGCCAGCTCGTGCGCTCGCCCGGCGTCTATTTCTTGCAGGATACGGACACCAACGGCCGGCCGATCTTCATCGCCACGGTCATCCCGAATCGCGGCGCATGGATCGAGTTCGAGACCGACAACGGCGGCAAGAACGACACCACCGAAGGCACCATGGGCGTGCGCATCGACAAGAACCGCAAGATCATGGTCACCACGTTCGTGCGCGCGTTGGACAAGAAGTACGAGACCGATGAAGCGCTGATCAAGCTCTTCGCGGATCCGCTGACCGGCGAAGTCCCGCCGATCATAACGAATTGTCTTGAAAAGGACAAGGACGTCAAGACGCGCGAGGACGCGCTCAAGGAGGTCTACAAAAAACTGCGCCCGGGCGAGCCGGAAAACCCGGACAACGCCGAGACGCTGCTGCGCAACACGTTTTTCGACGACAAGCGCTACGATCTCGCTTCGGTGGGGCGCTACAAGCTCAACCGCAAGCTCGCGCAGCAATTCGCCTTGATGAACATGGACCCGCCGCGCATCGAAGAGGTCAAGGATAGCCATGGCCGCGTCAAGGAAAAGGCGGTCCGGCACCTTACCAAAGAGGACATGATCGGCGTCGTCCGCCACTTGGTGGCGGTCTGGAACGGCAACCAGCATATCGACGACATCGACCACTTGGGCAACCGCCGCGTGCGTTCCGTGGGCGAACTGCTGCAGAACCAATTCCGCGTCGGCTTGCTGCGCCTGGAGCGCGTGGTGCGCGAGCGCATGACCGTTCAAGACCTGGAGACGGTCACGCCGCAGGTCCTCATCAACATACGTCCGGTGGTGGCTGCGATCAAGGAGTTCTTCGGGTCCAGCCAGCTGTCGCAATTCATGGACCAGACGAATTCGCTCGCTGAGCTGACCCACAAGCGCCGTCTGTCGGCGCTCGGTCCGGGCGGCCTGTCGCGCGAGCGCGCAGGCTTTGAAGTGCGCGACGTCCACCACAGCCACTATGGGCGCATCTGTCCGATCGAGACCCCGGAAGGTCCGAACATCGGCTTGATCGGCTCGCTGGCGACCTACGCCAAGGTCAACCGCTACGGCTTCATCGAGACGCCATACCGGATCGCGCGCAAAGGGCACGTCACCGACGACATCGTCTATCTCACCGCCGACGAAGAGGACCAGTTCCGGATCGCGCAAGCCAACTCCGAGTTGGATTCCAAGAATCGGCTGATGGGAGAGCGCGTGGTGTGCCGCTACGCGGAGGAATACATCGAATCGTCGCCCGCCGACGTGCACCTCATGGACGTCTCGCCGAAACAGATCGTCTCGGTCGCGACGGCGCTCATCCCGTTCCTCGAGCACGACGACGCCAACCGCGCGCTGATGGGCGCCAACATGCAGCGCCAGGCGGTGCCGCTGTTGGTGCCGGAGGCGCCGCTGGTCGGGACCGGCATGGAATATCGCGCCGCGAAGGATTCCGGCGGCGTGGTCGTGGCCGAAGAGTCGGGCGAAGTCGTGGGCGTCACGGCCGATCGCATCGAGGTCAAGAACAACAAGGGCCTCGTCAAGAATTATGCGTTGCTGAAGTACACGCGTTCGAACGCCGGCACGTGCATCAATCAGAAGCCGATCGTGCAAAAGGGCGACCACGTCAAGAAAGGCTCGATCATCGCCGACGGCCCCTCCAGCAGCGCCGGCGAGCTTTCGCTCGGCCAGAACATCCTGGTGGCGTTCATGCCGTGGGAAGGCTACAACTACGAGGACGCGATCCTGATCTCGGAGCGCCTGGTCAAAGACGATCGCTTCACCTCGATCCACATCGAAGAATACGAGTGCGAAGCGCGCGACACGAAGCTCGGCCCTGAAGAGATCACGCGCGACATCCCCAACGTCGGCGAAGACGCGCTGCAGGACCTCGACGAGCAGGGCATCGTGCGCATCGGCGCCGAGGTCCGGCCCGAAGACATCTTGGTCGGCAAGGTGACGCCCAAGGGCGAGACCGAGCTGACGGCTGAGGAGCGCCTGCTGCGCGCGATCTTCGGCGAGAAATCGCGCGAAGTGCGCGACACCAGCTTGAAAGTGCCGCACGGGGAAAAAGGCAAGGTCATCGACGTCAAGGTCTTCAAGCGCGAGAACGGCGACGAGCTGTCGCCGGGCGTGAACGAGCTCGTGCGCGTCTACGTCGCGCAAAAGCGCAAGATCATGCAGGGCGACAAGATGGCCGGGCGTCACGGCAACAAGGGCGTCATCGCCAAGGTGCTGCCGGACGAAGACATGCCGTATCTGCCCGACGGCGAGTCGGTGGACATCGTGCTCAATCCGCTCGGCGTGCCGAGCCGCATGAACGTCGGTCAGATCATGGAGACGCATCTCGGCTGGGCGGCTAAGCTGCTGGGCTTGTTCATCGCTACGCCGGTGTTCGACGGCGCGCGCGAGGCGGACATCCGGGAGTGGCTGGAGCGATCCAAGGTGTCGGGCAAGACCGCGCTGTACGACGGCCGCACGGGCGAGAAGTTCAACCGCGACATCACCGTCGGTTACATCTATATGATGAAACTCGCGCACTTGGTGGACGACAAGATCCACGCGCGCTCGACAGGACCGTACTCGATGATCACGCAGCAGCCGCTGGGCGGCAAGGCCCAGTTCGGCGGCCAGCGTTTCGGCGAGATGGAAGTGTGGGCGCTCGAGGCCTATGGCGCGGCGTATACCCTGCAAGAGCTGCTCACCGTGAAGTCCGACGACGTGGTCGGCCGAGTCAAGACGTACGAAGCCATCGTCAAGGGCGAGAACGTGCTCGAGCCGGGCGTGCCCGAGTCGTTCAAGGTGCTCATCAAGGAGCTGCAATCGCTCGCGCTCGACGTCAAGGTGTTGACGGAGAATCGCGAAGAGATCGAGATACGCCTCACGGACGAGGATGCGAGCGAGAAGGCGAGCGAGATCGGGTTGCTCATGGGCGACGAAGATCCCAAGCTGGTGGCTCCCGCACCCACGACCGCGGCATCGCGGCCGCGCCGCGCCGGCGCGGAAGCGGATCCCGAGGAAGCCGAAGCCATGGCGGCGGCGACGAGCACCGTCGTGGTGGACACCGAGCCGGAGGAAGAAGACGAAGACGCGCTCGGTGGCGACGAGCCTTCTCCGGAGAGCGCAGGCGAAGCCCCGCTTGGTTCGATTGAGGATGTGGAACCGTAATGGTAGACGTAAATAACTTCGACGCGATGCGCATCGGGCTGGCAAGCCCGGAGCAGATCCGCGCGTGGTCGTTCGGGGAAGTCAAAAAGCCCGAGACGATCAACTACCGCACGCTCAAACCCGAGCGCGACGGGCTGTTCTGCGAGAAGATCTTTGGTCCGACCAAAGACTGGGAATGCCACTGCGGCAAGTACAAGCGCATCCGCTTCAAAGGCATGATCTGCGATCGCTGCGGCGTCGAGATCACGCGCGCGAAGGTGCGCCGCGAGCGCATGGGCCACATCGAACTGGCGACGCCGGTCACGCACATCTGGTATTTCAAGGGTGTGCCGAGCCGCATCGGCATTCTGCTGGACATGTCGCCGCGCCAGCTCGAGAAGGTCATCTACTTCGCGGCCTACATCGTCATCGATCCCGGCGGAACGCCGCTGCAAAAGCGCGAGATCCTCACCGAGCAGAAGTACCGCGAGAACCGCGAGAAGTACGGCAATGCGTTCCGCGCCGGCATGGGCGCCGAGTCGGTGCGCGAGCTATTGCGCGACCTGCACCTCAACAAACTGCAGGCCGAGCTGCGCAAAGACTATCTCGAGACCAGCGGCCAAAAGCGCATCAAAGCGATCAAGCGGCTCGAGGTCGTCGAGGCGTTCTTGCACTCCGGCAATAAGCCCGAGTGGATGATCCTGTCGTGCGTGCCCGTCATTCCGCCCGAATTGCGCCCCATGGTGCAGCTCGACGGCGGCCGCTTCGCGACGTCGGACCTCAACGATCTGTACCGCCGCGTTATCAATCGCAACAATCGTCTGAAGAGATTGCTGGAGCTGTCCGCGCCCGAGATCATCATCAAGAACGAGAAGCGTATGCTGCAAGAAGCAGTGGATGCGCTCATCGACAACGGCCGCCGCGGCCGTCCGGTGACCGGCCCCAACAATCGGCCGCTCAAGTCGCTGTCGGACATCCTCAAAGGTAAACAGGGGCGTTTCCGCCAGAACCTGCTCGGCAAGCGCGTGGACTATTCAGGCCGCTCGGTGATCGTGGTCGGCCCCAACTTGCGGCTGCACCAGTGCGGCCTGCCCAAAGAGATGGCGCTCGAGCTTTTCAAGCCGTTCGTCATGAAAAAACTCGTCGACCGCGGCCAAGCGCACAACATCAAGAGCGCGAAGCGCATGGTGGAGCGCGTGCGGCCGGAGGTCTGGGACGTGCTGGACGAGGTCATCAAAGACCATCCGGTGCTGCTCAACCGCGCTCCCACGCTGCATCGCCTCGGCATCCAAGCATTCGAGCCGGTGCTGGTGGAGGGCAAGGCGATCCAGATCCATCCGCTCGTGTGCACCCCGTACAACGCCGACTTCGACGGCGACCAGATGGCCGTCCACCTGCCGCTCTCCGCGGGCGCGCAGGCGGAGGCGCGCATCCTGATGCTGTCGAGCAACAACATCTTGCAGCCCTCGTACGGCAGTCCGGTCTCCATCCCGACTCAGGACATGGTGCTTGGTCTGTACTACTTGACGATCGACTCGAACACGGCAGGCGCCATGCCGATGAAGAAGCGCGACGACGGCAAAGTCGAGCCGCGCGCGTTCTTCTCACCCAAGGAATCGCAGATCGCGTACGACACGCACGCCATCTCGCTGCACGAGCCTATCCGCGTGCGTTGGGACGATGGCAAGCTCATCGAGACCACGCAAGGCCGCGTCATCTTCAACTTGGCGTTTCCGCAGAACTGGAACCACCCGTTCGTCAACAAGACGGTCGACAAGAAAGGCCTGACCGCGCTCATCGCCGATTGCTACCGGCACTACGGCAATGCGGAGACGGCGAATTTCCTCGACCAGATCAAGACGCTCGGCTTCCGTTTCGCGACGCTCTCGGGCACGACCGTCTCGACGATGGACATCGTCATCCCGAAGAAGAAGGCTGCGCTGATCCAGGACGCCGACAATCAGGTGGCACAGATCAACGAACTGTATCGTCAGGGCCTGTTCTCGGACGACGAACAGTACAACAAGACGATCGACGTGTGGACGAAGACCGGCGAAGCGGTCACCCAAGCCATGCTCGCGGAGCAGGATCGGCTGAACCCGATCTTCATGATGGCGACGTCGGGCGCGCGGGGTTCCATCGCGCAGGTCAAGCAGATCGCCGGCATGCGCGGTTTGATGGCCGACCCGTCGGGCCGCATCTTGAGCATCCCGATCAAGGCCAACCTCAAAGAAGGCCTGACCGTGCTCGAGTACTTCATCTCGACGCATGGCGCGCGCAAGGGTCTTGCGGACACCGCGCTGCGCACGGCCGACTCGGGCTATTTGACGCGCCGGCTCGTGGACGTCGCGCAAGACGTGATCGTGCGCGAGCAGGACTGCGGCACGGGTGATGGCATCCACGTCAGCGATATCGCGGTCGGCAAAGAGATCATCGAACCGCTCGTCAACCGCATCGTCGGCCGTTACAGCCTGATCGATGTCGTCAACCCGAATGACAAGAAAGACGTCATCGTGCGCCGCGGCGCGGAGATCGACGAGGACGCGGCGTCGCGCATCGTGGCGGCCGGCATCGAGAAGGTCGGCATCCGCTCGGTGCTGACCTGCGACGCCAAGGTCGGCGTGTGCGCGATCTGCTACGGCCGCAATCTCGCGACCGGCGGCGCAGTCGACATCGGCGAGGCGGTGGGCATCATCGCCGCGCAGAGCATCGGCGAACCCGGCACGCAGCTCACGCTGCGTACCTTCCACACCGGCGGCGTGGCCGCCGAGGACATCATCACCGGCTTGCCGCGCGTCGAGGAGCTCTTCGAAGCGCGTAAGCCGAAGGGCCAGGCGATCATCACCGAAGAGTCCGGTTCCGTCCACGTGCAGGAAGACAAGGGCATCCGCGAGGTCGTCGTCACGGACGCGGAAGGCGAAGAGCACGTCTACGAGATCCCGTTCAACGTGCACATGACCGCGCGAGACGGCGATCGCGTCGAAGCGGGCGATCAGCTCTGCGAGGGCTCGGTCAACCCGCACGACATCCTGCGCATCAAAGGCGAGACCGCGCTGCAGAACTATCTCGTCCAAGAAGTGCAAAAGGTGTATCGCAGCCAGGGCGTGGACATCAATGACAAGCACATCGAAGTGATCGTGCGCAGCATGCTGCGCAAGAAGAAGGTCACCGATCCCGGCGACACGACCATGCTGCCGGGCCAGATGTTCGACAACGAGAAGTTCAGCGATCGAAACGCGCAGGCGGTCGCCGACGGCAAGGAGCCGGCCAAGGCCGACACCGTGCTGCTCGGCGTCACCAAGGCGTCGCTCGCGACCGAGTCGTTCCTCTCGGCGGCATCGTTCCAAGAGACGACGCGCGTGCTCACCCAAGCGGCGATTGAAGGCAAGTACGATCCGCTGCTCGGCCTCAAAGAGAACGTGATCATCGGCAAGCTCATCCCGGCGGGCACGGGCATGCCGAAGTATCGTGGTGTCGAGGTCTGGGGCAAGGGCCGTCCTCGCTATGTCGAGTTGGACATCTTCGGAACTTCGGATGAAGCGCCGCCGCCTGATGGTGAGCTGGCCGCCGTCACCGCGCCTTCCGCGCCTGATGGCGAGCTCGCGAGCAGCGAGGCGCCGCCGGTGGTGGCGCCGGACATCTCCACCGAATTGGATATGTAGTGCCGGGGCTTTAGCCCCGGGAACATCATCTAATGCCGGGGCTTATCGCCCCGGCCTTTTCTTTTCGACACGCTCGTAGTTGGGAAAGAGAAGGAGAGCGAAGGGCGACCCGAACGTCAGAAGGAGCCTAAAGTGAGAATCGTCACCCCCGGCATTATCGCTGCAACGATCATCCTGAGCCTGAGCGGCTGCAGCAGCAGCAACCCTTTGGCGCCGTCGATATTGAATCCCGACATCTTTCCCTTCAAAACCGTCAGCAACATCGGCTCGATCATCGACCCGACCAACGGTGACCGGAATCCGTACGGCCTGGCGATCGCTCTGAGCGATACCGGTCTCTTCACCAGCGGCGATCTTGTCGTCTGCAATTTCAACAACTCTTCGAACGTCCAAGGCACCGGCACGACCGTGGAATACATACACCCCGCGAGCGGCTCGACGGTTCACCGCTTCGCCCAAGACGCGACGCTGCTCGGCTGCGGGTCCGTTTCGGTCTTGCCTGACGACCACGTCGCGGTGACCGCGAAACTCGCGAACGACGTCGTCATCTACGACCCCTCGGCGTCGACGAAAGTCACGCTGAGCGGCTCACCGTTCAACGGACCGTGGGGCTCGACGTACGCGAACAGCCTGACGAAGCCGGCGATCTACGTCTCGAACGCGAACGACGGGAGCCTGGTGCGCATCAACGTGCTCGGTCCCACCTCGTATTCCACGGAGACGATCGCCACCGGTTTTTCGGTCAACGGCGGCGCCCCGGGCAACATCTTCGCCCCCTACGGCATGGCGTACAACCCCGCCAACGACACCTTGTACATCGCCGAATCGAATAGCAACAAGCTCATCGCGATCGCGAACGTGTCGAGCGTCGGGGCAGGCGGCATCACCGTTTCCGGCAGCGACTCGACCTTTGGTGGGACCTCAGGCTCCTCGGCGCATGCCGTCTTGAGCGGTGCTCCGCTCAACAACCCGCTCGGCGCCTCGCTGCTGGTGAACGGCAACATCGTGGTCGCCAACTCGGGCGACAATCTGATGATCGACGTGACGCCCGGCGGGAAAGTCGTCGGCACGATGAGCCTGGACGCCGGTGCAGCGGGCGCGTTGTTCAGCCTCGCGGCCGTGCCCGGAACCTTCCAACAACAGATCGTCTACTTCAACGACAGCAACGACAACACGGTCAAGGTGCTCACCCCCTAGAGGCATGGATGTCCGCGCCATCCTCTTCGATTTCGACCACACCCTCGGCGTGGACAATCGCCTCGAATTCGACGTGCTGCATGGCCTCGTGCACGAAGCGTGCGGCGCTCCGCCGGCCGAGGATGACGTCATCGCATGCCTGGAATCTTTTCGCTCGGGCAGAGTACCGCTGGACGACGCGCTGTCTTCGGCGTTCGCGCGTTGGGGCTGTCCGCCGCCGAGGATCGCCATGATAGTGCGAGATTTCCGAAGACGCGCGCTCGAAGAGGCTCCGCAGCGCGTGCGTCCCATGCCGGGCGCGCACCAGACCGTGTTGGAGCTTGCAAGGCGCGCCGTGCCGATCGCGATCATGACGAACGGATGGCGCGAATTGCAGCATCTCAAGGCGCGCCTGATCGATTTCCCGGGACCCGTGTACTCTTCGGAGGAGTTAGGCGCGTGGAAACCGGCGCGCGAAGCCTTCGAGCGCGTCGTGTCGCTGCTCGAACTCGCGCCGACCACGACGCTGTATGTCGGAGACAGCCCGGAGACGGACGTCGCCGGCGCGAAGAACGCGGGTCTGCTCGCGGCCTGGGCCGATCTGGAAGGCAAAACGTATCCGGAAAACGTCATAAAGCCGGACATCGTCATCACCGCGCTCGTCCAGCTGCTAGGACTCGCGCCCCCCTAGCGTTTAACGTAACCTCTAGAATGGGTAACCATGTCCTAGCGTGAGCACGCTATGAGGAGTTGCATAATGCGCGGATTCGCGACGATCGCCTTGGCGGCAACGGCCGCTATCGTTTCTGCCTGCACGTCGAGCACCCAAACGACCCCCCCCGCCGCCGCCGAACCCGAATTTGTATCTGACGACGTGCGTCGGCACGCACTTCGTCAACGTCTATAACCCGCCGTTCACCGGCGCCACGACTCCCTCGATCAGCGTTCCATTTCCTTCCGGCTCGGTGTGCACCAGCGCTGTCCTGCCGTTGCCGAACAATCAGCTCGCTGTCGGTACGTTTTCCGTCGGCTGGTACATCTACCAGCTTCCGCTGAGCAGCTCGAGCGCTCCGATCGCCCACGTGACGACGCCGGCAAGGGTCGGAGGGTTTGCCGTCGATTCGTCAGGCAATCTCGCTGTGTCTGATAACGGCAACAGCAAGATCGACATTTTCGCGCCGCCGTTTTCGAGCAGCAGCACGTTCTCGGTGCAGTTCGCGTCGGGAAGCCGTCCGTATACGCTTGGACTCGATCCGAGCGGCAAGCTTTTCGTGGGGAACTGCTCGTCACACACCGTGACCGTCTACACGCCGCCCTTCACGAATTCCACGACGCCAAGCGCGACGATCTCCCCGGCGGGTACACCCTGTAGTGAGGGCATAGGCGTCGACGCGGCGGGCAACCTTTATGTCGGCGATTTCACAACGAGCAACGTGTACGTCTACAATCCGCCATACTCCAACTCAAGTCTACCGGTGACGACGATCGCCGGCGGCCCCAGCGGTACGAACGAGCCGGCCGGATTCGCGTTTGATCGCTTCGGCAACGTCTACATCGAGAACTATGGCGCCGCCACGATTACCGCATTCACGCCGCCGCTTAGCGCGTCGAGCGTGCCGCTGTTCACGATGCCCACGGAAACGCAGCCGTTCGGCATGTCGTTCGGGCCCTAAACGCGGGAACCGAGGCGAGCCGGCCGATGGTCGGCTTGACGCCTCTCACCCCGCTTTGGTACAATACGTTGGTTGGGCGGGTGCCTGGATTCCAGGCTCCGCACTTACCCAGGCCGGCTAGCTGCCCAAGGGTGGCTGCCGGGCCGGAGAAATCCCCGGAGGTTTGTTTCCCACCGGTCCACTGACCACTTCGTGCTCCTAGGCGGGACACCCCAGGGAGAGGCAGCTGCGCTCGCGCGCGTTGTCTCATTTGCTTTCTAATAGGGCTCATTTGTCACGAGGGAACACTTGCCGACCATCAGTCAGTTGGTTCGCCGCGGACGCGAAAAAGTCAAAAAGAAATCGAAGTCGCCGGCGTTCTTGGTGGCGCTGACCGGCGCCAAACCCGGGCACCCGGACCTGCCGCAGCGCACCAAACTGATCAAGAAGGGCAACCCGCAACGGCGCGGCGTGTGCACCCAAGTGAAGACGATCACGCCGAAAAAACCGAACTCGGCGCTGCGCAAAGTGGCGCGGGTGCGACTGACCAACGGCATCGAGGTCACGGCCTACATTCCGGGCATCGGACACAACCTGCAGGAGCACTCGGTCGTGCTCATCCGCGGCGGCCGCGTGAAAGATCTGCCGGGGATCCGCTACCACATCATCCGCGGCACGCTGGACACCCAAGGCGTCCAGAACCGCAAACAAGCGCGCTCGAAGTACGGCGCGAAGCGCCCCAAATAAAGGAAGACATGCCGCGTAAAGGACCCGCGCAAAAACGCCAAGTGCTGCCCGACCCGCGCTTCAACTCGCGGACGATGGCGCGCTTCGTCAACAAGGTCATGCTCCGGGGCAAGAAGAGCGTGGCCGAGCATAGCGTTTATGGCGCGTTGGACATCGTCCAGCAGAAGACGGGCAAAGACCCGATGGACGTCTTCACGCAGGCTCTCAACAACGCGATGCCGCTCATCGAAGTGCGCCCGCGCCGCGTCGGCGGCGCGACGTATCAAGTGCCGATGGAAGTGCGCCCCGATCGCCGTCAGGCGATGGGCATGCGCTGGCTGATCCAATTCGCGCGCAAGCGTCCGGGCCGCACGATGGCGGATCGGCTCGCCGCCGAGCTGATGGACGCGGCGAGCAACCAAGGCAACACCGTCAAGAAGCGCGAGGACACGCACCGCATGGCCGAGGCGAACAAAGCGTTCGCGCACTATCGTTGGTAACGCCCTAGAATGAAATCCACCCTCGAACATTCACGACCAAAAGGAATGGCAAGACAATTCAGTCTCGCGGATACGCGAAACATAGGCATCGCAGCTCACATCGACGCCGGCAAGACGACGACGACCGAGCGCATCCTTTTCTATACCGGCCGCACGCACAAGATGGGCGAAGTCCACGAAGGCGCTGCGACGATGGACTGGATGGAGCAAGAGCAGGAGCGCGGCATCACGATCACCTCCGCCGCGACCACGTGCGTGTGGAACGACACGCGCATCAACATTATTGATACGCCCGGCCACGTGGACTTCACGGTCGAGGTCGAGCGCTCCATGCGCGTGCTCGACGGCCTCGTCGCGCTGTTCGACGCCGTGGCGGCCGTGCAGCCGCAAAGCGAGACCGTGTGGCGCCAGGCCAACAAGTATAGAGTCCCGCGCATCATCTTCATCAACAAGATGGATCGCACGGGCGCCGACTTCTATAACGCCGTGACCAAGATCCGCGAACGGCTGGGCGCGCCGGCCACGCCGATCATGCTGCCGGTCGGCCAAGAAGATCAATTCAAAGGTTTCGTAGATCTCCTGACCGAGACGGCGACGATCTACACCGACGACCTCGGCAAGGCGATGAGCGAAGTCGAGATGCCGGCCGACATGAAGGAACTCGTGCGCCGTTATCGCGGCGAATTGATCGAGCGGGTCGCGGAGACCGACGAGCACCTCACCGCGAAGTACGTCGAAGGCAAGGAGATCTCAGCAGCAGAGATCGCCAAGGCGCTGCGGACCGCGACGATCAAGGGCATCGTCATCCCGGTGCTGTGCGGCTCTGCGTTCAAGAACAAGGGCGTGCAGCCGCTGCTCGATGCGATCGTCGACTATCTCCCGTCGCCGATGGACCTGCCCGACGTCACGGGCATCGACCCGGACCATCCGGACAAGATGCTGACCCGCAAACCGTCTGACGATGAGCCGTTCGCGGCGCTCGCGTTCAAGGTCATGAGCGATCCGTTCGTCGGCAAGCTGACGTTTTTCCGGACCTATTCGGGGACGCTGAAGGCCGGCTCGTACGTCTACAACTCCACCAAGGGTCATAAGGAGCGCATCGGGCGCATCCTGCGCATGCACGCCAATCACCGGGAAGACGCCGAGAGCGTCGAGGCGGGCGACATCGCGGCGGCCGTGGGCCTGAAGAACACGACCACCGGCGACACGCTGTGCGACGAGAAGCATCCCATCGTGCTTGAGAACATCACCTTCCCGGAACCGGTGATCAGCCAGGCGATCGAGCCCAAGACCAAAGTGGATCAGGAGAAGCTCGGGCAGTCGCTGGTCAAACTGGCCGAAGAAGACCCGACCTTCAAGATGCGCACCGACGAAGAGACGGGCCAGACTATCATCTCCGGTATGGGCGAGCTGCACCTCGAGATCATCGTGGACCGTATGCTGCGCGAGTTTGCGGTCGACGCCAACGTGGGCAAACCGCAGGTCGCCTACCGCGAGACCATCAAGCGCAAGGCGCACGGCGTCGGGCGGTTCATCCGGCAGTCGGGGGGGCGCGGCCAGTATGGTCATGCCGAAATCAACATCGAGCCGAACGAAGCCGGCAAGGGCTTCGAGTTCGTCAACAAGATCGTGGGCGGCTCGATCCCGAAGGAATACCATTCCGCGGTCGAGAAGGGCATCATCGAAGCCCTCAACAGTGGTGTGCTGGCTGGCTATCCCGTCGTCGACGTCAAGGCCACCCTGGTCGACGGCTCGTACCACGAAGTCGACTCGAACGAGATGGCCTTCACCATCGCCGGCTCGATGGCGGCCAAGGACGGCATGCAGAAGGGCCAGCCGACGCTGCTCGAGCCGATCATGAAGGTCGAGGTCGTCATGCCCGAGGAGTTCATGGGCGAGATCCTCGGCGACCTGTCCTCGCGCCGCGGCCAGATCCTTGGCATGGAAGGCCGCGCCACCATGCAGGTGGTGCGCGCCTATGTTCCGCTTGGCAACATGTTCGGTTACGCCACGGACCTTCGGTCCAAGACCCAGGGTCGCGCCGTTTACAGCATGGAATTTCATCACTACCAGGAAGTCCCGAAATCAATCGCGGAAGAGATCGTCGCGAAGTCAAGAGCCTAGAGGAGGACGTTAAGAAGGAGTAACAATGGCGAAGAAGAAGTACGAGCGCACCAAGCCGCACGTGAACGTGGGAACCATCGGTCACATCGACCATGGCAAGACCACACTGACCGCGGCCATCACCAAGGTCCTGTCAAAGAAGGGATTCGCTGAATTCCGCTCCTTCGACTCGATCGACAATGCCCCCGAAGAGAAGGCTCGCGGCATCACGATCGCGACCGCGCACGTCGAGTACGAGACGGAGAAGCGTCACTACGCGCACGTCGACTGCCCCGGGCATGCCGACTACATCAAGAACATGATCACCGGTGCCGCCCAGATGGACGGCGCCATCCTGGTCGTGGCCGCGACCGACGGGCCGATGCCGCAGACCCGCGAGCACATCCTGCTGGCGCGCCAGGTCGGCGTGCC
>DATNNM010000009.1 GCA_035601835.1 Candidatus Tumulicola sp.
CTCTACAATCTGCGCGAGCCCGCCGATCCGGACGATTTGCGCGCGTCGTTAAAAGCGGCGCGGCCCATCACCGTCAGTCAGGTGCTGTGCGCCTGGATCCTTGACGGGCACGGCTCCTTCGATGCGGACGAAGCAGTGCAAGCGGTCTCAAGCCGAGTGCAAAGCCTGCCGTCCGGCGCGCGCGTTGATCCAGAACTGCAAGCGAATCCGGAGCGAATGGCGCGCGCAGCCATCATGGGCATGGTCCGTTTGGGCACACTGGTTCTTGACACGGGACGCTACCGGCTGACCGAAAAGCGAGCGCACCCGCAGTTCCCGCTCGTGCGCGATATGGTCGCGTTTCAGGCGACGTTCTTCCGCGAGACCATCGAGGCGCTTGCGGGGCTGGAAGAACGGAATTCACGGACCTAAAGGTCCGTGGGTACATGACGGCGCAACTTTTCTCGACAGGCTTGGAGGACCACGCATGATTTTTCGTTTGACCTGCGTCGCTCTGCTCGCAATGCTTTTCGCGGCGCCGCCGGCCCTTTCTCTCGCGGGAACCACCGGCGCGCTGGTCGGCGACGTCGTGACCGGCGGCCAAGTCCCGGTCGCCGATGCCAAGATCACCGTGACTTCCGCCGCTGAGAACGAATCCACGCTCACGGACACACGCGGCCACTTCACCTTCGTCTCGCTGCTACCGGACGTATACGCGGTCACCGCGACCAAAGCGGGATTCCATGCGGTCTCGCAACCGGGCGTTGAGGTCTTCGCCGACAACACGCAGGCGCTTCGGCTGGTGTTGGAGAGCGAGACCAAGACGCTGGGCACGGTGAACGTCTCGGCCAGTCCGAGTCTGGTGCGCGCCGGCACCGTGCAAAACGTGTATTCGGTCAACCAGCGCCTCGGCTCCAAACTCGTCGCACTCGGCGGCGGCGGCAATCTCGATTTTGCGTATTCCGCCATCGCGGCCAGCCCCGGCACGTTCGTGCCGCCGTTCCAAACCGGCTGGAACCAGCCCATCTTTCTGCGCGGCGGGGACTTCACCGAGGTCGGCTACGAGCTGGATGGCGTGCCGCTGAATCGCTTCTTCGACAACATCACGACCACCAATCTGGCGACGCTCGGCCAGCAGCAGCTCCAGATCTACACCGGCGGAGCACCGGCCGACGCGCAGTCGCACGGTCTGTCCGGCTATATCAACCAGGTCGTGCGCACGGGCACGTATCCGGGTTTCGCGGACGTGACCTTCGGCGTCGGCGCCCCAGCGCTATACAATAAGCTGAATTTCGAGGTTGGCGGGGCAACGCCGGACCATCGCTTCAGTTATTACGCCGCGACCGGCGGCTTCGACCAAGATTATCGCTACGTCGATCAGTTCAACGGGCCGTTCTTCTCTCAAACCTTTGGTCAGCCGTTCGATCTCGCCAATTTCGCGCTCGGCCCGAACAGTCCGGTCGGCGCGCCGGGCTGCCCGCCGCTGCCCAACGGCTCGAACTTCGCGGGCTGCTATGCGAACCACGGTTTTTTCAACGCACTGCCGGTCGGCCCGGGCGGCTATATCCTGGGGCCGTACAACATGGGCAAGAACTCGCGCATCACCGATCGCGAAAGCATGGTCAACCTCCACTTCGGTTTTCCGCACGGCCAGGGGATCAATGACGACGTCCAGGTCCTGTACGACACGTCGGCGATCTTCACGAGCGAATACTCGTCGTTCAACGACTGGGGCGGGGTACCGTTTTGGAGTGCGGCCGGCGCGCAACTCGGCGCCCACACGAACTCCATGGCGCCACCGCCGACGTATGCCTATCCGACCATCCAGGCCGGCTTCCAGTACACGGGCGCGCTGCTCATGCCTGCAAGCGGCGCGCCGTTCGGTGCGATCGACAATATGATCCCGTATGTGTTCCCAAGCGAAGCGGCGTTCGGCGCCAACGGCCAGATCGCGGGGAGCAAGCGCGACGGCGTCTCGAACGGGCAGAGCATCTTCAAGGTGCAATACCAGCACAATTTCAGCCCGGCCGCCTACGTGCGCGTCTACGGCTTCACCGACTACTCGGATTGGTTCGTGCACAGCCCGAACAGCACGGGGCAGTTGTATATCAGCAACTCGCTCGACCGCGAGTTGTTCACGCACGAGCGCGGCTTCTCGGCCGAGTACGCCGCGCAGATCAGCCCGCGCCATCTGTTCGATCTCCAGGCATCGTACACGTCGGCGAACACGACCTTCTTCGACAATACGCAGATGACTAACTCGACGCCGGGCGCGCCGTTCTTCCCGTCGCCGCAGACGGTGTTCGCGGCGTTGGTCAGCGTCTCGGCGCCCACCAACGGCACGTGCTACGCGATGAATCTCATCTTCCCCGTGGCGCCGGTTCCGGTGTCGTGCATGACCGGTTCGCCTTCGCCTTTCTTGACCCAGAAGTTCCTGACGTATGGCGGACCCTTTATTCCGCCGCCGACGGGTTTTGAATGGCTTGCGGTGGAGAGCGGACCCTCCGGCCAAGTCAATGGCGTTTCGCCGCGCTTCACGTCGCTGTCCGCATCGGATCAGTGGACGCCGTCGACCCGCTTGCATTTCAATCTCGGCCTGCGTTTCGATCGCTTCCAGTTCAACATGCCGCCCACTGCAGGCGGCGCGTCGCGCGCCTTTTGGTTCAACGCTTGGAATAACGTGATGTGCGTGAACCCCGGCATCAACGGCGGCAATCCGATCGACGAGACGTTGATCGGCGCGGCACCAGGAACTCCGTGCGCGGCCATCTCCGGGCCCGGCATTCCCGCAGGCGCGCTGCAGCCGGCGACCTTGACCAATTCCACCGCGGGCGGTTCGTCCGTGACGTTCACGCAGCTCGAGCCGCGCTTCGGCGGCACGTTCACCGCGGGCGAGAACGACGTGATCCGCTTCTCGTACGGCAAGTACGCGCTGCCGCCGGAGACCCAGTTCGAACAGTACAACACCCTGCAGAACGATCTGCCGGGCTTCATCGGCCCGCTCTTCTACGCGTTCGGGTTCAAGACACCCGAACACGACATCCGTCCTCCGGTCTCCTACAATCTCGACGCATCGTGGGAACACCGGTTCGGCAAGAGCGACGTCGCGTTCAAGCTGACGCCGTTCTACCGCACCACTCACGATCAAGAGCAGCAATTCTTCGTCAATCCTTCGACCGGCACGTTCTCCGGCATCAATGCCGGACATCAGAACGCTTCCGGCCTCGAGTTCGTGCTCACCAAGGGCGACCTCGCGAACAACGGGCTCTCCGTGCAGTTGGCGTACACGTACACGTACAGCCGCGTGCATTACGACACGTTGGCGAACGGCTCGACGCTGCTCACGCCGGCGAACGCCTCGATCCAGCTCTACAACTCGTTCACCTCCGCGTGCTCGAGCGCGACGCCTTCCACCAACCCGGCGAGCCTGTGCGGCGTCAACGGCAACGCCAACGCGTCGCCATGCTTCTCGCCCGGCTCGGTGAGCTCGCCCGGGCCGCCCGATCCGACCTGCACGGGCATCGGCACCGTCGCCAATCCGTACTTCAACGCGCCGGCCCGAGCGCTGCTGGATCCCAACGGATCGTACGTGACGTACCATATCGTGCCGACGGGGACCCAGCTCTCGTCCGCTAGCTTCGGGGTGCCGTCATACGCAACGCTGCTGTTCAACTACCGGCACAACCGCTGGACGTTCGCACCGGTGTTCCAATACATCGCAGGCAGCCGCTACGGTTCGCCGCAGCAGCAGATCGGGATCAATCCATCCATGTGCGGGCCGCTCGCCGCTCCGCTGGCCGGCGATCCGCGCTATCCGCCCGGCAGCACCTCGGGCAATCCATATGACGCCACGACCTGCTCGGGGACGATGGTCATCCCCGATCAGTTCAGCGGCAACTTCGACGCGCCGGGCGCATTCCGCGAACCGTCGTTCTTCTCGGGCCACGCGCAAATCGGCTACGAAGCATCGAGACGCGTCTCGTACAAGCTGACGCTGGTGAACTTGTTCGTGACCTGCAGCGGCGGCGACGCAATGCCCTGGACCAAGGACAGCGGCGCGGCGTGCGGCTACGACACGATCTCCGGTCACTTGCCTCCGGTGGGGAACATCTACAATCCCGGCGATCCGATCCAGCGGCTTGTGAAGTATCCGTACGGCAACGCGTTCACCAAGCAGCCGATCGACGCCATCCTCAACATCGAAGTCAAGCTGTAGGTCCTCAGGCGTCCCTCGCATCGGAATAGCCCGTCGCACGAAGTGTGACGGCGCTTGCAGTTTTGCCGGATAGCCGAGCCGAAGTCTATAAAACCTCCCGTGACACATTATGATGGAAGGGTGATTCGTCTTTTGAATAAGCGCGGGTCAACGCTGGTCGAGGTCTTGCTGGCCGCTGCCCTGTTGGTCTTCGTCTTCCTCACATGGGCCGCCGGTGCGATCATCGCTACGCAGGCCGCGAACACTGCAGCAGAACACACGCAGGCGATCTCCATCGCCAACGCGCTGCTGGAGAACGTCCGGCGCGATCCGCTTTTCTGGGACGAGTACGGACCCAACGGCTGCAGCACAGGCAGCAACTGCTGGAACGTTGTTCCAGGGCAGCCGTGCGGCCTCGGCGTGCCTCCTGGACCCGGCCAGAACGTCAACGCCTACAACGATAGCTATGACACATCGAAGAGCAAAGATCAGCAGGCCTGGGAGCCGGGCTATGCGTGCGGCGACCTCTCGTACCTTCAGAACTACAAAGGCACCGGACGAGATTTCCAATGGAAGTTCATGTGGCGTGCCGACGTCAAGGATTACAGCGCCGGTTCCAACTTCCCGTACGACGCGACCATCACGATATGGATCTACACCAACGTGGACGGACGAAGCAGCGTGTATAAGGTCGTGACGGAGAAGCGCCTTGGGTAAGACCTCCGCAACCGCCGGATTTACGCTCGTCGAGCTCATGGTGAGTCTGACGATCCTCGCCCTGGTGCTGGCCCTTACCGCGGTCGAGTTCCCGCAGGTGTGGTCGCATTTTTCGCGCTCTTCGCAGCAGCTGGATGCCGAGCGCACCGCTCGGGTCGTCATGACGCGAGTCACCGACGAGTTCCGTCAAGCGATGCCGGATCAAACCGACAACCCGACGTCGCAACAGCCGGTCGTGTCGCCGCTGTGCCCCGGCACCTGCCAGCCCTCGGATCAAACGGGCAGCCAGGACACGAGCGTCGCCTTCTATCGCGCTCGCGATCTGCGCGGCTCTCCCGGCTCGATCCCGGTCACGAACGGGCGCCCGACCCCAGCGTACGATCGCGTGATCATCTCGTACGACGCCGCCTCGAGGCACCTCAACCAATACGTCGTCGCCGCGACCTTTGTGGGACCGTCGCCGGCGCCGGAAGTCATCGGCCAAAACGTCACGAATTTCGTCGTCACGCCGAAAGGCAGCGAATACGAATTCGATCTGACGGTGACGTCGCCGGCCAGCGGCAACCAATCAACGGCCCAATCCTTTAAACTCACCTCGTCTGTCTATGTGAGTTACTATCCATGAAAAACAAACGCATCCACGCTCCCGCGCAACGGGGCATCGCCTTCGTCACCGCGCTGCTGATGTCGGTCGTCATGTTGATCCTCATCGGCGCGCTGCTGGTCCAGATCGCCGGCGACCTCAGTGACGTCGGCAACCGCGGCTTCGACAATCGCGCGCTGTACGCGGCCGATGCCGGCATTCAGGAATTCACGGAGCAGATGGAAGTGACGGCCGGCAACCCGGCGTCCAGCTACACGTACACCACGTCTTCGTCGGATCCGCAGGGCATGGCGTATACGGTCACGCTCGAGAAGACGTGGAATTCGAGCAACAAGTATTTTCTCGTGACGTCGCGCGGCCAAGCCGGCGGCAACGTCCGCTACGTGCGCGCCATCCTCGAGACGGTGCCCTATTCGTACTGGGGCAACTTCACGATCTCCGAGTGTTTCAAGAACGGCGGCGGGCGCTGTCAGCACTATTACATCCAGGACGAGGCGATCACGGGACCGGTGTATTCCGGCGGCCCGATGCACATCAACTACAGCTCGACTCCGGGGCTTCTGCCGATCTTCCTCGGCAAGGTCCGCACGGCTCAAGTCCCGATTTGGAACGACCAGGCGCCGGCAGGATCAAGCTCGCCAGATTCGGCCACGCCGAGTCCCGACGGCGCTTGGCACAACGTTCTACAGGGCGGCAAGCCGGATTTTTTGGTCGATCCGAACGGGCTGCAGCTGCCGGGCGCGGACAAGAATTTCATTCTCGCGAGCGAGGCCTGGGCGGGCAATAGTTCCAGCCTGACGCAGTCGAGCGGCTACGTCGCGCCGTCTTCAGGCAAAGGTTTGTACGTGAATCAGTCGCTTGCCAACTCGGCAGGGCCGAGCAGCGCGATCGCAAGCGGGCTGTACATCTACGGCGACGTAAACATGACCTCGCAGGCGCAATCCCCCAACGTGGATCCGGGCAACAACCAGACCTTCACCTTCACGCCGGTCGCCGGTGACCCGAACTCGATCCCCGGCTCGTACACGGTCAATCTCAATTTCAGTTCGAATCAGACGACGGTGAACTATTACGCGCCTCCCGGACGACCGGGGGTGTCGAGCCCGACGAGCACGCTCACCTACACCGGATTGCCCAACGGTCAGCAGGTCAACGCGTCTGCAGGACACCAGGCCAACGGCGCCATCTTCGTCGACGGCAGCGTCAATTTGGGGCAGAACGGCACGACCGATTACATGCACGGCCAATTCACCCTGGGCACGCCCGATCCGCCGGTGAACGGCGAGACGATCTCGCTGCTCGGCAACCTGAAGTACCGAGACGATCCGCGCATCGACCCGGCCTCGACCGACATGCTCGGCGTCTGGGCCAACGACGTGCTGATCAAGGACAAGGTCGATCAAAACGTCGAGTTCGACGGCAACCTGCTGACGGGGTCCAATGGTGAATGCACGACGACGTCAGGGTCGAGTCCGTGCGGCGACGGCACGTGGTACAACCCCGACATCGCCTCCTCGGGCAACTTGGGCGATTGGACCATCTATGGAAGCCTGGTCGAGAACATCCCCGGTTTCCAGGGCGACCCCATCGGCGGCGCCAACCAAAAGGGCTACGCGGATCAATACCGCTATGACGCGCGCGCCGCGGTCGTGCCGCCGCCGTTTTTCCCGGACACGAATCTATACTTCGTGATCGCTTGGCAGGACCTCGGCGTAAACCCGCCCTAATCTAACCCGTGAGGTACCCGCAATGAAAATGCACCGCATTTTAGCTTTTGCGGCGGCTGCGGCCGCTGTCTCGTCCATCCTCATTGGCGGCCGAGCGGTCGGGTTTCCGATCCCGGGCATTCCGGGCGTACCCGGCATCGATCCGCAAACCGTGGCGATCAATGCGGCCATCAAGCAGATGGCGCCGTGGGTGCGCGCCAACCAGCCGATTCTTTTGGACTGGAGCGCGCTGTACCCGAACACGAACACGCTGCCGGGCGCGCCGTTCGCACCGGCCAGCGACGCCGCTAGTGTCGCCAGAATCCGGCAACTCATCCAGGGGCAGCTCGCTCACTCGAGCACCGGCATCGTCAACCTGCCACCCGGCGATTACGCGCTTGAGACGCGCGTATATTGCACCGACATCCATCGGCACGGCGGCAGCCGAGCGTTATGGTTGATGGGCCCGCTGCGCGGCACGCGCGGCAACCTCCTGGCCGCCATGTACGCGCGCGCGTCCGGGAAAAACGTGGACTTCCAGCAGCTCCAATCGCTCTCATGGGCCATGCAGGCAGGCATGCGCTACGATGAATTGCCGCTCGCATCGCGCCAGCTCTTCGACGCGCTCATCCCGGATTTCCGCGCCTTGGCGGCGGGCAGTTTCATCGAACAGGTCCAGGGTCAGTGGAACACCTTGTCGAGCACGATCCCGGGATTGCCTTCGATGGATTCGGCGATCGGCCGCATGGGCGATATCGGACAGACGATCTTCAACATCCGCAATGCGCGCGAAACGATTCTCGCAAATGCAAATAACTACCACGTGGTTGCAAGCACGCTTGCCCCGCCTTCACAAAGCGGGCCCGATACTTCCGGCTATCCCCCGCCGTGGGCGCAGGTCGGCCCTGGAGTATACGAGAGGGTGATGACGCCTGGGCATTACGGCGACAAGTCGGAGTTCGACATCCGGGTGACTGGGCCGGGCCAGGCGGGCGTGCCTTTTTCGAGCGTGATCAGCTACGCCCCGAGCCATCAGGAATGGCAACCGCTCACGCAAGATAGCCCGACGTTTTCCGGCAAGTGGAGCGACATCCACCTTCAGTATTAGAAGACTTCGACCGAGGTCGCGCCGGCGGACGTGAAAAGGCCTTTGACCTTGTCGGCATCATCCGCGTAATAGCCGGCGATGGCGCGCCCGTTCTCGAGCGCCTCGGCGTAATCATCGGTGCGGCCATCCGGCACATTGAGGTCTGAGAGCGCCTCGAGCTCGGGCGCCTCCTCGATCTCTCCGACGTCGGTGCTAAGCTTCGACAGACCCGGCACGTCCGGTCCGCCGTGGCTCGTGATGATGCCGGTGCCGCCGGCGAGGGTCGTTTCTTCGGCCTCGCCGCTCAAAACGAATTGCACGCCGCTGGAGATGAGCTTGCCGGAAGCTTCGTCGCCCGAGATGACGGTGAGGCGGGCCGGATCGAGTCCACCCTGCTTGAGCGAGTCGGTGAGCTTCTCGACGGCGGAGTTGCTGGGGAAAATTCCGACGACCACTGGCATGGCACGGCTCCTTTACGATGAGAGCGCGCGGCCTTCGCGCATACCGCCCTGCCTACCCTCTTCGCGGTCCGGGAGGCCGAGTGTCGTTGGCCGCGAAGAACGGGTCACCTCGTAAAGGAGCAATGCATGAGCGGAGTAAGGCTGCTGGTTGGCACACGAAAGGGCGCGTTCGTCCTGACATCGGACGGAAAACGCGAACGCTGGGACATCAGCGGTCCCCACTTCACCGGTTGGGAGATCTACCACGTCAAGGGATCGCCTGCTGACCCGAATCGCCTGTATGCGTCTCAGTCGAGCGGCTGGTTCGGACAGGTCATACAGCGCTCCAACGACGGCGGCAAGACCTGGGAGCAAGTCGGAAGTGAATTCGTGTACGACGGCGCCACCGGCACGCACTTGTGGTACGACGGCACGCCGCACCCGTGGGAGTTCAAGCGCGTCTGGCATCTCGAGCCTTCACTGGCCGATCCGGACACGGTCTATGCCGGGGTGGAAGATGCCGCCTTGTTCCGCTCAAGCGACGCCGGTAAAACCTGGCAGGAGCTTCCCGGGCTGCGCCAACACGACTCGGCGCGCGCCTGGCAGCCGGGCGCCGGAGGGATGTGCCTACACACGATCATTGTCGACCCGAGTCATCCTCAGCGGATGTTCATCGCCATCTCTGCGGCGGGCGCGTTTCGAAGCGACGACGCCGGCAAGACCTGGCGGCCGATAAACCGCGGGCTGCGTTCCGAACAGATCCCCGACCCGAATGCCGAGGTCGGCCACTGCGTTCACCGCCTCGCCATGCATCGCTCGCGTCCAGACGTGCTGTTCATGCAGAAGCACTGGGACGTCATGCGCAGCGACAATGGGGGCGAGTCGTGGAAAGAAGTCAGCGGCAACCTGCCGACCGACTTCGGGTTCCCGATCGACGTGCACGCGCACGAGCCGAACACCATCTACGTCGTACCGATAAAAAGCGATTCCGAGCACATCCCGCCCGACGGAAAGCTGCGCGTCTATCGCAGCCGCACGGGCGGAAACGAGTGGGAAGCGCTCACGAAGGGTCTGCCGCAAAAAGACTGCTACGTCAACGTGTTGCGCGACGCGATGTCCGTCGACACCCTCGATTCGTGCGGCGTGTACTTCGGCACGACCGGCGGGCAGGTCTATGGATCGCGCGATGCCGGCGACAGCTGGGCTCCTATCGTTCGAGACTTTCCACCAGTGCTGTCCGTCGAGGCCCAGACGCTGCCATGATCCGCGTCGTGCTCCCGCCGCATCTGCGCACGCTGGCGCACGTCGACGGCGAGGTGAAGCTCGACGTCAAGGGTCCGGCCACGCTGCGCGCGGTCCTCGACGCGCTCGAGAGCGGGTATCCGATGCTGCGCGGAACGATACGCGATCACGTCACGCACGAGCGCCGCGCGTTCGTCAGATTCTACGCCTGCGAACAGGATCTCTCACATGAAGCCCAGGACACCGCGCTGCCGGATGCGGTCGCGAAGGGGACGGAGCCTTTTTTGGTCGTGGGCGCGATGGCGGGCGGCTAGGGGTCTTAAGCTTTGCGGGTGGCCGCAAACCCGTTGCCGACGAACGCGGCGGGACCCGGCGCCTCGCGATTGATCTTCAAATCGAAGACGTCAGGTCTGCTATAATGGCCGGCCGTGTCGAGCGTGCGGCGAGCGGCGATCGCCTTTGCGGGATCGCACTCCGCGTAGAGCACGCCCTGCGCCTCGTGCATCGGCCCGGCGACGATCTCGCCGAACGGATTGACCACCACGGAGTCGCCCTCGTTCATCCACTCACCTTTGACGTCACCGTAGATCTCGTCGCGGAACGGAAAATCGGCGGGGACGTCGCTGAAACGGATCCCGCTGCCCGAGCCCAAGACCCAGCAGCGGCCCTCCAGCGCGATATGACGCATGGTCGCAAGCCACCCGTCGCCTTGGTCCCATGTCGTCGCCACGTAGATCTGCACGCCTTGCGCGTATAGCGCGTAACGCGCAAGCGGCATGTAGTTCTCCCAGCAGATGAGGCCGCCGACTCTGCCGGAGGGTGTGTCCACGACGCGCAAGCCGCTGCCATCGCCGATGCCCCAAACCATGCGTTCCGGATTGGTAGGCATGAGCTTGCGATGGCGGTTGAGGATCGAGCCGTCTTGCCCGATCGTCACGATGGTGTTGTAGAGCGTGGTGCCGCTGTACGCCCCATTGCGCTCGTCGATGCCGCATACGATGGTGGCGCTGCGCCGAGCCGCGGCATCCTGCAGCGGCTTGAGATCGTCGCTTGCGAGGTCGATCGAGCCGGCGAGCAGGCGCGAGAAGACGGCCGCGTTGAGCTTATAGTTCTCTGGAGGCACGCGCCACACCCAATCGGGATATCCGGGAATGAACGTCTCTGGAAATACGATCAGTCGGGCGCCGGCTGCCGCCGCTTCGTCGACCCAACCGACGGCACGGCGCAGCGTTTCGGCGCGGTCGTACATCGCGGGCGGATGCTGCACGATGGCGACGACATGCTTGGTGTCACTCATGGGAAGTTAGTCGCGCGCCTCGCGTGTCTTCGTCTGCTCTTCTGTCTGGTATTCTTTCAGTTTGGAAACGGCGACAAGCGATTGCTCTAAACTCTTGTTGGATTCATCGGTCACTGCCGCCAGCTCTTTCATGGCGCCCTCAAGTTCCGAGTACGCCGCCTTCAGTCTCGTCTCAGCGCTCTTCGTCCGCTTCACGTCATCTTTATGGCTCAGGCTTGCCGTCGCAACGGCATCGCGGAGCACCCTGATATTCTCGCGCACCTCCAAGGCATGTTCCAGCACCTTGTTGCTGACGCACCACTGGCATACTTGGATGCTATCAACCCGTATGATCTGCTGGGATTCCCGGCGGCAAAGGTCGCACAACATTTGTCGTTATTTTCGAGCGCCCAATCGCGTCATCCTACCCACATGAAAACGCCTCTGAAAGGCTGGACGCCGAAGACTCCCCCATTCCTGAGAACGCAGCTTTCAAGCGAAACGGTTCGGGGAGTGTGCGCATGGGCATATCATAGGGAGCAAACTCATGACGACCAGTACCGCCCCCAAGACATCGGAGGCCGCAGGCTCATCACACGAGGGCCGAACCGTGCTGCTCGTGCTCAATAAGCAGGCGCGCCAGGTCCAAGAGGATGCCGATGCGGTGGTCGAGGCACTGCGGGCGTCCGGTTATAAACTTGTGCAGCCTGAGATTTCGTCCCGCGACGATGCTGAGAAAATCATTGGAAAGTATGCGAAGTCCGTTGACCTGATCGTGAGCGCCGGCGGTGATGGCACTCTCAACAGGGTGCTGCAAGGGATCGTCGGCACCGATCTGCCGCTTGGGATTCTACCGCTCGGCACCGCCAACGATCTGGCCAAATCGTTGAACATCCCGCTCGATCTGCAGCAGGCGTGCGACGTGATCGCAAAGGCGCATACGCGGCGCATCGACGTCGGTTGCGTGAACGGCACATACTTTTTCAGCGAAATGAGCATCGGCATGAGCCCGACCGTTTCGCGGGTGCTCTCCAAGGAGGCTAAGGCGACGTTCGGCATTTTTGCCATCTTGGGCCGGGCGCTTTGGATCTTGCGCCGCATGCGCCGCTTTGGAGCGCGCGTCACGTGCGACGGCAAAGAGCAGGTCCTGCGAACGGCGCAGCTCACGATCGGCAACAGCACCAACTTCGGCGGCTTCGTCACGACGGATGACGCGGCGATCGACGACCGCAAGCTCGATCTGTACAGCGTAGAGCTGCGGCACTGGTGGTCGTATGTCGAGGCGCTCTGGGCGCTGGCAAGCCACCGCTACGACACGTCGCGCTGTGTGTTCACGCTCCACGGGCGAAGGTTCGAGATTGAAACGCGCAGGCCGAGGCCGATCGAAGCGGACGGCGAGATCGTCTCGATGACGCCCGCCGTGGTCAAGGTCGTGCCGCGCGCCGTCACCGTCTTCGTGCCGGAGAATAGCCCACGCGAAGCGTGAGGTTTCGCAACCCCCGCCAGATGCTGCGCCCATTTCGCTGGGTCGAAAGCGTCACGTCGATTTCGCTTGACGAACTGAAGGCTCAGGGGATCCGCGCGATCATCATCGATCTGGACAATACGCTCGTCGGGTACAGACTCAAGGAGCCGGTGGCGGAGGTTGCGGCGTGGGTCCGGCGGGCGCAAGAGCTGGGCTTGGCAGTCGCGATCGTGTCAAACAACGTGCGCGCGTGGGTGAGCAGCATCGCCGAGCTGATGGGCATCGTGACCTACGTGCACAACGCGCTCAAACCGCTGCCGTTCGGCGTGATCAAAGCCGTCAAGCAGCTGCGCGTTGCTCGCTCGGAGGTGGTGGTCGTCGGAGACCAGATGTTCGCCGACGTGCTCGCCGCCAAACTGTTGGGCATCAGCGCGATCCTCACGGACCCGATCGAGCGCTCGGAGCACCGCGCCATGTGGCTGGTGCGCGCGCTCGAGCGCTTCATGCTCTTGGGCACCAAGCGTCACGTGCCCCCAAGCAGCTAAGCGCTGCGGGCGGCTAGCCACGACGTGAAGCCTCCGAGCGGCAAGGGATGACAAATCGCAAATCCTTGCGCGTAACGGCAGCAGCGTTGCCGCAGCCACTCGAGCTCCTCGGGCCGCTCCACGCCTTCAGCCAGTGACTTAAAACCAAAGCGCTCGGCGATGGAGATGATGGTTTCGGTGATCACTTGGTCGTGGGGATCGCTCAGCAGTTCGGAGACGAAGCTCCGATCGATCTTGACGATGTCGATCGGCAACCGCTTCAGGAAGGATAGCGAGGAATATCCCGTACCGAAATCGTCGATCGCGATCTGCACGCCGAGGCGCCGCAGGGCCCGGCAAACGCGCCGCGTCGCCTCGACGTCTCGCATCGCGTCTGATTCGGTGATCTCGACGCCGATGTTGCTCAACGCCACTCCATTGCGAGCGGCGTGGGTGAATGCGCGGATCAGCTTCGGATCGCCCGCTTGGCGGCCCGAGAGATTGAAGAACAGTCGGAAGCCGGGCCGCCCAGCGCTCAACTCCCTGGCGTCGGCAAATGCTCTCCGCATCACCCAGGCGTCGATGCTCGTGATGATGCCGCTCTGCTCCGCGAACGGGATGAAATGACTCGGCGCAAGGAGCCCTCGCACGGGGTGATTCCAGCGGATCAAGGCCTCGCAGCCGGTGACCTCGCCGGTGCTCACCTCGATGTGGGGCTGATAATAGAGCGTGAACTGGTCGCAGCCGATCGCCTCGCCGATCTCGTTCCGAAGCGCGGCGCGGTGCTGCGCATTGGCCTCCATGCCGGCCTCGTAGAAGATGACCGAGCCGTGTCCAAGCTCCTTAGCGGCGAACAGCGCTGCGTCGGCATGCGAAAGGATGGCGTCGATGTCCGAACCATCCTCCGGAGCCAGCGACACCCCGAGGCACGCGGTGCGTGCGATGAGTCCCTTTCCTTCACGCTCGCCGGTCGCGAACGAGTGTGCGAAGACCTGCGCGAAGACCAGCGCTCGAGAGCGGAGGAATTCCAGGGAGATCGGATTCGCGACATAGACGGCGAAGACGTCGCCGCCCACGCGACCAACCATCTCGCCGCGAGATGCTCGTTTTAAGAGAGCGTTGCCGATCTCGACGAGCAAGGCGTCGCCGATCGTCGTTCCGTACGATTCGTTGATTTCGTGAAAATCGTTGACGTCGACGAGGATGACCCCAAAGCGGGAACTTGCACGCGTTGCCACACCGACTTGCGATCGGAATTGGGATCGGTTGAGGAGCCCAGTCAGGATATCGTGGGACTCCTGGTATTGGATCCGCTCGAACTGCCAGCGCTGTTGCACGTGATTTGCGAAGAATGACGCGAGAACTTCGACGTATGCGAGTTCGTTCGGTCCTAATGGCTTGCTTGTCGGTTTGGCGGATGAAAAGGATACCCCCCAGGTCGCACCGCCGGCGATGAACGTCGTGACGACGAAGGCGCGCGTGCCGCTTTCGCGCTCGAGCGCGCTCGAATAATCGCTGGCTTGGATGTCGTCCCACGATCGCGCACCGCCGCCCTCTCTCAGGATCCTGCCGATGGCCGTCGTCTCCATCGGAATGATCGACCCTGCGTGGGCACGAGAATCAGAGAGAAGGGGTTCGGAAGAGTCGCTGAGCGCCTCCACGATCAAATTGGTTCCGCCGACGCGCCATAGGTTTCCCCAGGAAGCCTGACCCGGCCAAATGGCGGCAGCGGCCTGACCGAGCATGGCAAGCCACAACTCTTCTTCGCGCAGGCTCGGATCGTTGACGAGTCGCCACAGTTCTTCAAGCCGCTCGGCGTGCTGCCGCGAGCGCTCTTCCGCCTGTTCAGCCGCTATGCGCGCCCGCGTCTCGGAGTATTCGAGGGAGCCCTCGAGGTGCTTCCGTTCCCTGGCGTCGCGGACGGCACGTTGTACGGCGCTCGCTAAACGCGTCAGGTTCGACTTCAAGACGTAGTCGACCGCGCCGCTTTGGAGAGCCGTGACGGCCCGGTCTTCGCTGATCGTACCAGACACGAAGATCAGTGGCGTCTTCGGGTACGCCTTTCGAACGATGCGCTGCGCCGTGAAGCCATCGAAGCCCGGGAAGCTGACATCGCACAGGATCACGTCGGGGGCAAAGGTGGTGAGTGCGGCGGTCAGTTCCGCTTTGTCCGCGGCGATCACGCACTCCGTCGCAACCCCGGCGCGACGAAATTCCATCGTCGCCAATTCGGCGTCGATCGGCGAGTCATCAATGATGAGGATCTTGATCGTGCCGTCAGGCAGAGGCGCCAGCCTCTCGGCGATCGCGTTCACTATTTTGGAACCATGTTGACCATCAGCCAGTACATCCCGATCTTTGCGACGGAGTCCACAAGATCTCCGAACTGGATCGGCTTGGTGATGAAGCCGTTGACCCCCAGCCGATAGCTCTCGACAAGGTCGCGTTCCTGATTTGACGAGGTCATCACGACGATCGGAATCCGGCGAGTTTTCTCGTCCCCCTTCAGATCGCGCAGTACGTCCAGCCCGTCGAGGCGCGGCATCTTCAGGTCGAGCAGAATCAGCTTTGGGACTTGATGCGGATTTCGGATTTCGTAGGTCCCCTTGCAACGGATGAAATCCAAAGCTTCCACGCCGTCCTGAACCCAGAACAACTTATTGAGAAAGTTGTTCTTCTTCAGCGCGCGCACCGTCATCTCGGCGTCGTTGTGATTGTCCTCCACGAGAAGGATCTCGATATTGTCGAAGTCGTTCATATAACACTTTCTTTGGGCAGGCCGAATGAAAAGGTAGCGCCATCGCCGAGTCGAGCATCGGCCCAGATCGTGCCGCCGTGGCGTTGGACGATCCGCTTCGCCATGGCAAGCCCGACGCCGGTACCGGGGAACTCAGGCCGACGATGGAGCGTTTGGAAGACACCGAAGAGCTTGCCGGCTTGCTGCATATCAAATCCGACCCCGTTGTCGCGGACGTGATAGACGACGCGAGCCGCATCAAGAGCAGCCCAGACCTGGAGCTGCGGAGCGGATTGCTTGCTCGAGTATTTGACGGCGTTGGAGATCAAGGTCGTCCACACTTGGCGGAGCAGCGCGCGGTCCCCGCGCACGGCCTGGAGATCGGCCACTTCGACCATCGGTTGCGGCCGGCCAGCGAGCTGTAACTGTTCGGCCACGACCCCTTGGACCAAGCCCATCATGTCGACCGTGACGCTCTCCATCGCGTGGCGGCCGAGGCGCGAAAGTGCGAGCAGGGCGTCGATCATGTCCACCATGCGCACCGATTCGCTTTGGACGACCGAGAGAAGCCGGCGGCCCTCCTCGTCGAGCGCAGAGCCGTAGTCATCCACGACAGCGCGCGCGTATCCCATGACGGCGCGCACGGGAGCGCGCAGGTCGTGGGATACCGAGTAGCAGAGGCTCTCCAAATCCGCGTTGACGACTTCGAGCTCGGCGCTTAACCGCGCGTTGGCGCTCTCGAGGCCTTGGACGGTCGCGTTCACGTCACTTCGGTCCGATTGACGCACAACCAGAACATCCCGATTTGCGCCACCGTCTCGACGAACGCCCCGAACTGCACCGGCTTGACGACATAGCCGTTAGCCCCGAGCCGATAGCTCGCGGTGATGTCGCGTGTATGATTTGACGAGGTCATTGCAACGACCGGAATCGCACGAGTTCGCGCGTCCTTCTTCAGCTCGCGCAGGACGTCGAGCCCGTCAAGACGCGGCATCTTCAAGTCGAGGAGGATCAACTTCGGGAGTTGCTGCGGATCGCGGCTCTTAAAGTCGCCCTCGCAGCGAAGAAACTCCAACGCCTCGACGCCGTCCTGGACCCAAAACACCTTGTTGAGGAAATTCCCCTTCTTCAACGCGCGCATCGTCATTTCGGCGTCGTGCTTACTGTCCTCGACGAGGAGGGTCTCAACGTCATCGAAGTCGTTCACTTGTCATTTCCGATCGGCAAACCAAATGAGAATGTGGCTCCTTCGCCAAGCCGGGCATCGGCCCAAACCGTGCCGCCGTGACGTTGGATGATCCGCTTTACGATTGCGAGGCCCACTCCGGTGCCTTCGAACTCATCGCTTCGGTGAAGGCGCTGAAAGACGCCGAAGAGCTTATCGGCGTACTTCATGTCGAAGCCGACCCCGTCGTCTTGCACGTGATAGACGACGCGAGACGCTTCCTGCGTCGCCCAAACGCGCAGTTGTGGATCTGCTTTCTTGCTCGAGTATTTGATCGCGTTGGCGAGCAAGTTCACCCACACTTGGCGCAGCAGGACGCGGTCACCGCGCACGACGGGAAGGTCGGGTATGACGAAGATCGAGGCCAGCTGGCCGGCCGCTAGCGCCTGCTCGGCCGCGACCTCCCGGGCCAAGCTCGTCATGTTGACCGGCGCGTTCACCAAAGGCTGGCGCCCCAGTTGCGAAAAGGCGAGCAAGTCGTCGATGAGATCGCCCATCCGCAACGCCTCGCTGGCGACGACGGAAAGAAGACGCCGGCCTTCGTCGTCGAGTTGGGAACCGTGGTCCTCTTCGATCGAGTGCGTGTAGTTCAAAACGGCGCGAAGCGGTGAGCGGAGGTCGTGGGAAACCGAATAGCTGAAGCTCTCCAATTCGGCGTTAAGAGCTGTGAGGTCGGCCGCATGCGCATGCAACTCTTCTTCGGCCATGTTCGTTCGGACAAGCTCGGCAGTGGCTTTTCCCCGAGCGACGTCATCGCGTTCGATCGTACGCTCGGCCAGACGTTGCTTGAGTTCCGCGTTGGTGCGCGCCAGCTCGGTGAGCGCTTCGTCCCGTGCGACGTCGTCGCGTTCGATCGTGCGCTCGGCCAGACGTTGCTTGAGTTCTGCGTTGGTGCGCGTGAGCTCGGCGAGTGCTTCGTCGCGAGCGACGGTGTCGCGTTCGATCGTGCGCTCGGCCAGGCGTTGCTTGAGCTCCGCGTTGGTGCGCGCCAGCTCCGCGAGGGCCTCGTCCCGAGCGACGTCATCGCGTTCGATCGTGCGCTCGGCGAGACGCTGCTTCAGTTCTGCGTTGGTGCGCGTGAGCTCGGCGAGAGCTTCGTCTCGCGCGACGGTGTCGCGTTCGATCGTGCGCTCGGCCAGACGTTGCTTGAGTTCCGCGTTGGTGCGCGCCAGCTCGGTGAGCGCTTCGTCCCGAGCGACGTCGTCGCGTTCGATCGTGCGTTCGGCGAGACGCTGCTTCAGTTCTGCGTTGGTGCGCGTGAGCTCGGCGAGTGCTTCGTCGCGAGCGACGGTGTCGCGTTCGATCGTGCGCTCGGCGAGACGTCGCGTCAGCTCGGCGTTGGTCCGCGTGAGTTCGGTGAGTGCTTCGTCCCGAGCGACGTCGTCGCGTTCGATCGTGCGCTCAGCGAGACGCTGCTTCAGTTCTGCGTTGGTGCGCGTGAGCTCGGCGAGGGCTTGGTCCCGAGCGACAGTGTCGCGTTCGATCGTGCGCTCGGCGAGACGTCGCGTGAGCTCAGCGTTGGTCCGCGTAAGTTCGGTGAGCGCTTCGTCTCGAGCGACGGTGTCGCGTTCGACCGTGCGCTCGGCCAGGCGTCGCTCGAGCTCTGCGTTAACGGGCGCGGGCTCGGCGAGGGCTTGGTCCGGGGTGAGGTCGTCGGGCGTTATCGTCTGCTCTATTGCATGCGTTGGCGCGACGACGTGGAGGAGCACCGGAGATTTCGCGCGCGGTTTCGGCGGTTTCGGCGCGCCCGCAACGGAGACGGATCGGGCCACGTTGTGCCATCCTTGGGGGGATCGGCGTGTGCCATGCGATCCGAAATGGTCGGCTGCGGCAGGTGCGGGACTACCGGCAGTGTTCGAAAGGCGACACGAGTGCGAATGAGTCAAAAATCAAAACGCCAATTTTTTGATTCTTATATAGCAAGCATGCCCACGTTTGGGACGCTTCAAACCATCTTTGTGCGCGGGTCGTACTTATGTGTCCCAGAAAGCCACGCCGGAGGCATTCGCTCGACAACTTCTTAAGTCACCGGCGCATGTTTCAGCTCGCTCACTTGACTGATTACGGCTTGCTGTTCCTTAGACTTATGGCCGGCGCGATCTATGCCAACAGCGGCTACAACGACCTCAAGGATCCGGACGCGCGCAGCAAAAGCATCGGAATGCCCAAGAGCTTCACGGTTTTCCTCGCCGTGGCCGAGCTGGCCGGCGGAGTTGCGCTTATCTTGGGTGTGCTCCAGCAGCTGGCCGCGATCGGATTGATCCTCGTCATGCTCGGCGCGATCCAGAAAAAGATCTTCGTGTGGAAGACCGGGTTTTGGGGCAAAGATGGATTTGGCTGGTCGTACGACTTGACGCTGATCTCGTTGCTGCTCGTCATCCTGTTCACCAACGGCGGCAGATTCGTGCTCTTGCGGTGAACGCCTCGGAAATCTTCATCCTCGCGTTTGCGCTCGGCATCGTCGCCGGGCAGCGGTCGCTCATGGCGCCCACGGTCGTCAGTTGGGCTGCGCGCCTCGGCTGGCTCAATCTCCAACATAGCTGGTTGGCCTTCTTAGGCTACGCGCTGACTCCTTACATCTTTTCAGCGTTCGCGATTCTCGAACTAATCATGGATAAGCTTCCGAAGACGCCGAGCCGGAAAACACCGCCGGTGTTCGCTGCTCGTATCGTCTTGGGCGCATTCTCGGGAGCAGCACTATGCATGGCGGCGCGGCACTCTGCCGCAGCGGGAGCACTTCTCGGCGGTTTGGGCGCGGTGGCGGGCACTCTCGGAGGGTACGAGGCCAGAACGCAGTTGGTCAAAGGCCTTGGGGCGCCGGATTTCGCGGTCGCTCTTGTGGAGGACATTGTGGCGATAGGCGGCGGGCTTTTCGTCGTCTCGCGATTCGCATAGAAAGCGAGGCGAGCAGCATAGATGAGTAGTCGCAAGACGCGCGCGCATACGCCCGTCGACCACCGCGCAGGTGGGCCGCCGCTAGTGCTGCGCGCAGGGGCGACCGAATGGACGGCAGTCGAGCTGGTCCACGCGCGAAGCGATCGCGCGGATGCGGCTATCGCCGCAAGCGAAACGCTTATCGAGTTGCTCGGCAAAGAGGTCGACGTGAAGGCGGCCGCGATCTTCGTTTCGCGACACAAACGACGCGTTGCGACGTTTGTCTGGCTCACCGGACACGATGCCTATGCCAAGCTCCAGCATGCTTGGGATAAGCATCACCTTGAACGCGAACATCGCGAAGCCGTGGAAAAGCGCGACTTGTCGTTATGTCGCGTCACTGCGGTCGCCGGCGATGCGACGATCGAGCCGGGAGCGCACACCGTTTCAGCGATCGAGAGACTCAGCCTTAGCGCCGCGAGGGCCGATGAAGTGCTGAACGTCATCGCAAAGTCGCATCCGGCGGGGTTTGTCGGTGCGGCGGTGTTTGGCGCGGATGACGGAACACACAGCTACTTGATGCACCGTTGGGAACATAAGGAGAGCTTGGCCGCGTTCCGCGAATCCGCAGCGACCACGAAGGTGATCGGACCCGTAGGCGAAACCGGCGACGCCTTCGAGTTCTACCAGCCCGTGCGGACCTTCGGCCCGCTCGCGAAGTAGCTAGCTCGAACTCGGTGGTTCCTGAAGGAGTTCCGTGACGATGTACGTCACGATGTCCCACGCATTATGAATGCCGATGAAGATCAGGAATATGACGCCGGCTGCGAGCGCGAACAGCGCGTTCACCGGACTGCCTGGAAACATGATACCGCCTGCGAGGATGGCGGCGTATGCAAGCAACGGCAGGATCGAATACCAGGCCCAGTCCTCGAGATCCGGACTATATGAGGTCAGCCGCCTCGTCCGGTGCATCACACGCAACACGTACACAACGCCGAACAGACCGACAAGTCCGATCAACGTGGCGGGCTGAACCAGCGAGTGCCAAGGCGCGCTGATGATCGCCGAGATGAGTAACGCCGCACAGAAGTGCACCACCGTCGGCGTGCTGAACGTCGAGATCCCGTCTGGGTTCCTTCGCACGCGCTCCACTCCGGTGATCAGGGTGATCACGACGAACATCAACCCGGTCAGCGCGGCAGCCGACGAGCCGGTCATGACGTAGAAGCTCGACCACGGAGTGAGGAAAGACGACGCGTTTTCAGCCATCTTATTTTGCCTTGGCTCCGAGCGCGGTCGCCGCTTCCCGGGCGGCGCGCTCACCCGTTTCAAGCGCCCCGTTCACCGTGCCGCCTTGCCCATCATTCGATGTCGCCTCGCCTGCGAAGAACAGCGCATCGTCGACGGGCGCCCCGAGCACGGCGCGCGCATCCCCGCCACCGACGGCGACGTAACTGTATGCGCCGCGCGAGAACGGGTCCTGGTTCCAATCGTGCATGACACCGCTTTCGAACTCCTCACGCGCGAGCGCGGGCTCGCCGACCAAGGTCCCAAAGCCGTCGAGCGCGCGCTCGATGAGCTCTGCCTGCGAGGCGCTGCCCAATGCGGTCGCCTTCGGACCGCCCACCCACGCCACGATCAGCTCGCTGCGCACCGGCAACTGCGTCCAATACGCCGCGAACGGCCGCTCTAGGCAGCGGAAAAATGCTGCGTCGCGGTAGCGTCCGTTTCGAATCCGCTCCCAGAACGCCGTTCGGAACCAAAGCCCTACCCTGACCACGTGGCCCATTTCGATGTTCCGAAGCGCTTCGCGCTTAGCTGCGGGCAAGTCGGGATCGAACACGACCTCGGTTTCGTCGCCGTTATGGCGCAAGACGCCGACCGGAAGCGTCACAATGGCTGCTCGCGCATGAATCGTCCGTGCTTCCCCCCACTCACTTTTCATAGCGACGGCGACGGCGCCGCGCCGCCACGAAATCCGCTGCACGATCGTCGACAAGGAGATCTGAACTTCTGCGGCGGCGCAGGCGTCGCGCAGGCGCTCGAACATCGGCCCGTAACCGCCGAGCGGCCGCGCGCTCGCAAAATCGACGCCCGACCACAACTCGTCCGAGATCGCTTTCACGCTTGCGATCGCCGGATCGGCGGCTTCGAATCCTTCGACGAATGCGCGCGCCGCTCGCACCGCTTCGCGGTTGTCTTTGTCGTTCTCGAAGCGCCGCAGAAATCGTTCGACGCTCTCATCGTCGGCGAGCGCGCGAGCCTTTTCGAAGATGCGGGTGGCCGATCGCAAGTCGGCTTCGTCGCGTCGCAGGTCCCCCTCCTCGCGACATGTCCACCCATCGCCGACGGTTTCGATCGCGGCAGTCCCGGCATCGCGAAGCAACGCCATCGTCTCTTCGGCCCGGCCGTGGATGAACTCCGCGCCGAGTTCCTCCGCCACCGCTTTTCGCACCGACGGCTTCGACCACGCGCGACCGCCTATGCGGTCACGCGCCTCCAGTACGATCACCTGCAGCGACCGGCCGGCGAGGCTCCGCGCAGCCGACAAGCCCGCCGCGCCGGCACCGACCACGATGACGTCTGCGTTCAAAGGATCGCCGGAATGATGCGTACGTCCCCGCGGAGTTGAAAGACGAGGTTGTGAATGTCGGTCGACGCAATCGCACGCAGCGTGGGCAGTTCCGCCGCCGCTTGCTCCTCATCGAACACGTTGAGGGGCCAATCACCGACGGTTCCGCTTCGCAAATGCGGATGGAGGAAACCGCTGCCGTAGTACGCGCGAATGATGATCGGGTTGATGCCGGCGGTCTTCTGCTGTGGCCAGGAAAGCGCCCAAATCGCCTCAACTCCTGCGTTAGGTGAGCGCTGAACACCGGTCGCTGTGACCTCGCCGGTACCGAGCAACAGACATGTGTTTAATTCTTCGAGCGTTTGGCGCGCGTATGGATCGACGAGGGCGACGGCCTTGGTGAACAGGCGTTCCTTATCCGACCGGGCGGTGACGCCGTGATGCGTGCCGTCGCGCAAATCGACGAAATGGCGCAGCAGCGCTGCGGTGTGCGGCGGGCAAGAAGTCTGCATGATGCGGTCGCGTCTTCCGTGCAAAAACGAAAGGTCCTTGACTCCGCATGAAAGGTTGCCGTGCGCAGCTAGCTAAGCAGGGGAGTTCGCTATGAGTGGACTTCCGGTAACCAGCGCTCTCGCTGAACACGTCTTTCCGATTTTGACGCCAGAACAGATTCGTCGCTTTGCGCCACACGGGCGGGTGCGCGCGATTCAAGCCGGCACCGTGCTCTACGAACCGGGAGCCACCCCCGTCCCGTTCTTTGTCGTCGTCTCCGGTGAGCTCGAGGTCGTCCGCCTTTGGGCCGGGACTGAAACCCTTGTCACCGTTTTCGGCCCCGGGAAGTTCACGGGCGAAGTCAACTCTCTCTCGGGTCGGCCCGCCATCTTGCGCTTGCGCGTCTCCAAGTCCGGCGAGGTGATCGAGCTCGATCGTCAGCAGATGCTGGCGTTGTTGCAGACCGACGCCGAGCTTGGCGAGATCTTGATGCGAGCGTTCATTCTCCGCCGGGTGGAGCTGGTAGCGGCTGGTATGGGTGACGTCGTGCTCCTGGGATCGACGCATTCCGCCGGTACGCTTCGCATCAAAGAATTTCTGATGCGCAACGGCCATCCGTATTCCTACATCGACCTCGAACGGGACCCTGACGTACAGAACCTGCTTGAGAGTTTCCATATCGAGGCCGGCGAGATACCGGTGGTGATCTGCCGTGGTCAGGTCGTGCTTCGAAATCCGACGAATCAGAAAGTCGCGGATTGCCTTGGCTTCAACGAAACGATCGACCAAACGCACATGCGCGATCTGGTCGTCGTCGGCGCAGGTCCCTCAGGCTTGGCCGCGGCCGTGTACGGCGCATCGGAAGGCCTTGACGTGCTGGTGCTGGAGACAAACGCGCCAGGCGGTCAGGCCGGCTCCAGCTCTCGCATTGAAAATTATTTGGGATTCCCCACTGGGATCACGGGGCAGGAGCTCGCCGGCCGGGCCTTCACCCAGGCGGAAAAGTTCGGCGCACAATTGCTGATGGCGACGGGCAAACGGCTCTGGTGCGGCCCCAAACCAAACATCGTCGAAGCCGACAACGGCGCTCGCATCCCGGCGCGTGCCATCGTGATCGCCACCGGAGCCGAGTATCGAAGGCCACGCTTAGAGAACTTGGCCCGCTTCGAGGGCGCCGGTATCTACTACGGAGCAACCTTCGTTGAGGCGCAATTGTGCACCGGAGACGAAGTGGTCGTCGTAGGCGGAGGGAATTCCGCAGGGCAGGCAGCCGTGTTCCTGGCGCGCACGGCGTCGCGGGTATATATGCTCGTCAGGTCAGCGGGTTTGGCCGAGAGCATGTCGCGCTATCTGATCCGCAGGATCGAGGAGACGCCGGCGATCGAACTGCGAACGCACACTGAGCTCACCGCGCTTCGAGGCGATGATCACCTCGAATCGGTCACTTGGCAAAACAGCGAAACCGTTGCGAGCGAAGAGCACGCGATCAGTCACGTGTTCCTCATGACCGGCGGCGCTCCGAACACGCGCTGGCTTGACGGTTGTGTCGCACTTGATGAGAAAGGCTTCATCAAGACGGGTCCCGATCTATCGCCGGAGGATCTGCGCGCTTCCAAATGGCCCCTGGCGCGGCAGCCGTTCTTGCTTGAAACCAGTGTGCCGGGCGTATTTGCCGTCGGCGACGTGCGCGGCGGGAGCATCAAGCGCGTCGCATCCGCCGTCGGCGAAGGGTCGATTGCAATCTCTTTCGTTCACCGGGTACTGCAGGAATAGCGCTATCGGTTACTCCGAAGTGCTTGGCGTGCAAGGCATCAATCTCGGCGGCCATCTGCTCTATCGTCATGCCTTTTGCCGAATGTGAAATACACCCGCTCCGTTGTTGGCTCGTCCGGAGGCCGCCCCGGCTCTCCACGCTTCGGTCGCTTACGCTTCTCATTCGTTGATGATAACCAAATCGGCGCGTTGTAGCAAGAGTGACCACCCCCGATGGATTCTGGCAATGAAAAACCCGCCAAGTGCTAGATAAACACCGCCACAGAAACGTTGAAATGCTGTGCTAGCTTCCTCGCCAGACTCACGCTTATCGGCCGCTTCCCGTGGTAAATCTCCGATGCGGTTCCGCTCGAACTCGTAAAGCGCGCGAGGTCGGCCTGCTTCATTTCACGGGCCTCCATGAGCTCATGTAGAACCTCGATCGGCGTCGCTTTCGAGATTCTTACGTGGCGGCGATCGTAGTCCGCGATAAGCGCAACGAGCAGATCAAGGTAATCACCACACGCCTCGTCGAGGTGCCGACCGCTCTCCTCGAGCTCGTTCTCCTCCAGCATGAAAGCGCTGAGCTCGGCCCGACGTTCGTCGTACTCCTTGCGGGTGCGGATCACGTGAGGCAGACGCTCGGTGAGAATCGTGCGGTACTTCTCGCGGACTGCGGTCGTCATCGTTTCCACTTTCCCTTATTATACGAACTGTGCGTCAAGAATTGCTCGATGTTGATTAGTTGGCGCTGATAATCAATTATTGTGATGAGCCTGTAGTTATTGCCCTTGATGTTTAAGACCGTGTACGGCTTGACGTAATCTGCTTGCGGATAGGTCTTCCTGAGTTCGATGATATTGCTCCATGCCGCCCCCTCCGCCACCGTCAACCATGTTTTTAGCTGTCTCTTAGCGTCAGGGTAGGTTATGGCGTATTCTTCTAACACAGCCGCGCCTACGACCAGCATCTAAAACCCGTTAAGTATTAACAAACACAATCCTCTCATTTTGAGAGGAACCTGTCAATCCCCACTCCTCTCATTTTGAGAGGAAAGCGGGACAACCGCTACGAATAGCGACAAACATTGTCGCTATAGGCAACGCCCGCAGAAGAGCGCCGACCCCAATGAAATCGGCGCATTAATCTCTCGACTAGGCGTAGTCGTTCGAGGGACTCCAGTCATCGCGGCCCGACGGCAGCAGATCGAACAAATGCCACACCGGGCTCAATAAATCGATGCCGCCGAATTGCCCGAACATGAACGCGTGCGAGACGTACGTGTTCCGAATCGCGGGTCCATCCTTCGAGAATACCAAGACCGTTTCGACCGGATCGCCGTTGGCGTCTTCGGCGCCCGTGTCGCGCGCAAATGTTGGACCATCGTCGGAGAGCAATCGAATCGAATCCCAACCACGGCGCTTCGCCCACGCCTGCAGCTTCTCGACGGGCGCTCGCGTGGCCACCACGATGTTGGCGCGCTGATCGACGTGCTTGGCAACCCCGTTCAATCCATCGATCCACATCGAGCACATCGGGCAGAACTCGTCGTCGTCGGCCCAATACATGAGATGGTACACGATCAGCTCGGAGCCTCGCGAAAAGAGTTCGGATAGCCGGACGCGCCGCTCGCCCGCCATGAAGGCGTAGTCCTGAACTTCGGGTCCGGCGGGAAGCGTCCGGCGCTTGGCCGCAACGGTTCCGATCTGTTCTCGAAGTGCGTCTTCGGCGCGAAAGAGCTCTTCTCGCGCCTTTTTGTACGCGTCGCTCGCGCCAGGCATGACGGGAATCGCGTCCCGCACGGAGATTGCTTGTGCCATCATTGTTCCCCTTAAGTTAGGTGTTCCAGGAATCTTCTTGTAACCGGATGATTGGTGAGCAACGCCCTTTCCGGCTTGACGTAGGTATACCTAGCGGGGCGCTGTCGGGACGAAGAAGTAACCCGCAAACAGAGAGCCTAGTCAACTCCCAAGTCGGCGACGATTCTCGCTTCACTGTTGATTTCGGCGCGCTTCACGCCGATTTGCGCGACTATGACGCGACACATCGCTTCCCATGCTTCTTCCTTAGTCCAGCTCTTGCCACGTCCAAGACGATGCGCATTATCCAGCTCGCTCACGATGAGGTTATAAAGGTCACCTACGGTAAGAAGCTCGGCAGTCTTTTCATCATCGATGTCGATCTGAAACTCTTCTTCGATCCCCATTATGAGCTCTAACATGTCTAGCCCCATGCTCTTGCCTCCATCCGCTTTTTATCGGCCGGCGGATACGTTCCTCATTACGGCATCGAGCTGCACGCTTCCCATTGTGTTTCTCCCGCCCTGACTTTCTGAGACTTTGAAGCAAATCAACCGAAAACCCGCAAAGCTTTGTGCCTTGCGGGTTCTCACATGGCTCCCCGAGTTGGACTCGAACCAACGACATTCTGATTAACAGTCAGACGCTCTACCAGCTGAGCTATCGGGGAATGCTGGATTCTATTTGAGTTTCCGCCGCTTCTGAGGTCTTACCTTCATCGCGAAATACCCCAAAGTACCCCTAAGCGGCTTGAAGTCCGCCATAGATCGCATCGATTGCTTGCACCGCTTGCTTTTGCATCGATGGCATGTAGTGTGCGTAGGTGTCGAGGGTCATCTTTGCTGATGCGTGCCCCACCCGCTGAGAAACCACGTGCACCGGCACGCCTGCCGCAAGCAATAGGGTCACGCACGTGTGTCGAAGATCGTGGATTCGGATGGGTGGCAGCTCGGCGGCTTTCACGAGTTTGTAAATGCCGCGTCTGACCGAATCCTGGTCGCGTGGCCGACCGGCCTCATCGGGAAAGAGCCAGTCTGACTTCGGTCGCTGTGTTCCTTGATGCACGCGCAGCGCATCGAGCGTCTTGGGTGCCAGCTCGAATCGACGTGCGCTACGCTTTGTCTTTGGCACTGGCCGCGTCGAGTTTCCAGCCACCGGTCAAGAAAGTCGCCGGCGGTTTCATTTAGCGCGTCGAAGGACGCGATCTTTTTGCCCTGCTCGGCGTGCATCTTGGCCCTGACTTCCTCAACGGTCTTACCGTAGACGGATTTCCGGCGAACTCGGCCTAGGCTGTCCCTGACGACGATTCTGCCCTCCCAGTAGATCGCTTTGGATCCGTCCGCGTTGCGTCGCTCACGCTTACGCGTTCCGGTGTAGTGTCGTTTTCGTTTGACTGTCTCCGTTGGTTCGTTCATGAAGTCTCCTCCCTTCCGATACACTCCAGTTGCGCTCTGGGAATGCGTACCACGCGGCCCAACTGAAGATACTTTATGCGACCGTCGTCGAGCATGTGACGAACAGTCGTCCGGTGTACTCGAAGAACCGCAGCCGCCTCCGCGATCCCGAGAAAGTCGGGCATGTCGGCCAGACGGATTTTCTTGGAACGCATCACCGGTTTTTGTCTGACCTGGGTCTGAACTGAAGGACCACACCCGGCCGCTCTGGCCGAATAGCCTCCGACTCGGTCGTTTCACGTAAGTGCGCCGGCGACTCGAGGCCGTGGCGTTGGTACACGGCGTTAAGGTGCTTTTGAGCTTCCGCGAGGTGATCGACTTGAACGGGCAGGGCGATGACCTTGGAAGCCTCATCGGATTTTGACGTTGGTTTTTGCATCGGCCAACGCCCCTATGCGATCTTCCGACGGCGAGCCACGTTCGCATACCTCAAATCGTCTCGCCACTCGTCCAGCAACACCCTTGCGTCGTCGAATGCAAATTTGACCTCTGTCCGAGGAATTGCGAGCGGATCATCCGTGAGCCCGGCGCATATCCTCATCGCAGTGTCGAAGCCCACCGCGAATTGGGTGCTGCCGTCGCAGCCGCCGAGCAGTTCGTTGTCGCCTTCCTTGTAGAGGATGCGGTAGGCCAGGCCGGCGGCATAGTCGGCAGCTTCCTCGTCGTCCTCTGTTGTCTTCATGGTCTTGCTAATCGCGTTGAACGCTAGGGCCTGTAGAGCATCGTAGTCAGCCACGGTGGTTCTCCTTCCGAAACGAAGCGTGCCTCGAACCTCCTTAGGGCTTACGTGGAATGCGTTTGTAGCGAGAAACGTGAGTGAGCATTAACTCTCTCATGAGCTCGGACGCATTTTTACGTTCGTACCATGCGATGATGCGGAACTTTTCCAACAGGTCCTTCGGCAGGTAGAGGCTGGTTTTCACCCCTTCGCGTTTGCCTTTGTGTCTCAATATACCTCCTATACCCTACTGTATTCACGGACGTTGGTGGACCACCCCGGGGGACCGACGGTCCCAAGGCCGCTTCCCATGCCTGTGGGGTCGGCCCCTTCAGTGCGCGCCGCAGAGGCGGCGGTCTGCGGCGCCGACAGGACACTGCGTCCACAAATGGTCTAGGAGGTGGGTCGTAGCCATTCTGGTATTGGGTTCAGAGATGGGGAGGGTCTGGCCATGAGGACTCTACGTTGGGCGTTGTTGGCTCTTATCGTGGCGTCACTGCACACGACGAGCGCGATGGCCGACCAATCGGTGGAGGTGAATGGCGTTGTCTACACGCTTTCGCATGTCCGCGCCACACACACCATTGGCGATCCGGCAATGGGAGGCTCACGTGCCAACGGGGTCTACGTCATAATCTCGCTGGCGATGGTAAACAACACCCACCGCACTCGGACCGTGAATCCGACCGTATGCACGCTGACCGACGGCGGCGGAACCGTCTATCAGACCTCGGATACGGGTGATGCTGCTCTCGCAATGACGGGTGACAAGAATGCGTCGTGGCTAGACTCGCAAGTGCAGCCCGGCGTTCCGCGCACGTCCGACATTGTTTTTGAGGTGCCTAGCGGCAAGCGCAGCTTTACGCTAACAATACCCGCTTCGCTGTTGTCTTTCGGTAGATCGGGTAAGATTGCGATATCTTTTTAGGGCGATTGTCTGCCTGTTGACACCAACGGTTTAATCCTCATCGAAATCACTTCCCTCGGATCCGGTGAATGACGTAACCTTGGGGATCAGCCTTGTTGGGCGTTTCGAGCCACTCCTCACCGCCGGGATTGTTGACGTACATCAAACGGTGTGCGACCATGGCGTTCACCTTAGCGTCCGTCTGCTGGTCGAAGGGGGCCATATCCACGGCAACGTCCGCCTTGGACGTGAAGGCAATAAACGTGATACACCGATCGCTCCCGCTACCGACGACGGCTATGAACTTGTGATACGCCGCGATGAGATCGGCGACCTTATGTGAGCGCACGATGACACGTTCCCCAAACCCACCGTAGCCACCGCAAGGAATATCCCATCGCTGGACTACATCGTACGCGCCGCGGTCTGGCGTAGGTGGCGTCACTACACGCGGCTCCCGGGGCGCGGCGCACCCTGCTGCGAACAGCATGAGGGCGCAGGGCAGGGCGACCTTGGTAATCATTTGCTTTGGTTTTTTTTCACCGCGATTTTTGCTTTGAAGACTTTCGCTTTCTTGCGCGCCGGATAATCGCCCTTTTTAACGTAGCGGCTTATCGCCCGGGTCGAGGAGGGCCGGCTTCTTTGCGGACCCGTGCAGGGAGATCATCGGATGATGCCTAGGGCCTGCATCAAGAAGCGCGCAGCCCGGCCGATAGACCACGCGACCGTGTACTTGACAACCGCGCAAGTGTACCCGAGATGCGCGAATGCCTGACGGACAAAGATCCCGCTAGCGTGGAGCTGATTCATCTAGAACCCGCTCGTTCCGCCGGCGAACAGCAGATTACCGATAGGACTGCGGCTTCCGGTGCTACTGGCACCAAACTTCCCGAACTTGACAAGGCTGTCGCTAATCGCTTTTTCCACACTGGCGGCGACGTCTTTTGGTTGGCTCACCGGACCGTTGAAAATCACCTCGACGTGGAATTGGCCCGGAAGCCCGGCGGTGTTCGCAAACCCTTTCGGAAGTTGCCAGCCGGTGAGGTGCGGCATTCCCTTGGCGAAGTCGCGTTGGTCCCAGCCATACTGAACCCAAGCCTGGGCCGCTTTCATATTTGCCCAGTTCGGTTTAGGCACGTTCGCCATGGCGTCATCGATCGCTTGACTGAGCAACGTCTGGCCAGCGGCAGATGTCAGCGGGTTGGCCAACAGCATCGCCGCGACCATGCCCTTCGGTGACGACGCACCTCGGATGGCCCCCATGCCCTGTTGGAACATGTACTGAAGGCCTTGCACCAGCAGACGCGCTGTCGCACCAATGCCGTAGGCGATCGTGTACTCGACCTTCGGCCAGCTCGCGAACCACCACTGTTTGACATGCGCGGAAATGTCGGGCAGATTCTTGGCGAGCGCGAGCAATCCGATGATGACGCCTACGGGTCCGAGGAGCCGCAGCAATCCTCCACCAGCCGCTCCGGCACCGCCGGCCGCGGCGCCCTCGGCCGCTGGCCCAAGTCCCCACGCCCAACTCATAGCGCCGAGAGCTGACTTGCCGCGGAATCCACTGGCCACGTTCGTCGCGTTGGCCGCAGTCGCGCGAGCCGAGGCCAAGGCGACGGTGTTGATCGAGCCCGCAAGCCGTAGCAACCAGATGGAAGCATAGGTAGCCGATCCGACCGCGGCTACAAGCGATGTCGTAAATGCGGCTATCGCCACATCCCTGTGCGTGGCGAAAAACACACCCAGGCGACCGAGCTGATCAGAGATCCTCTTCATGGGGGTGTGCAGATATTGCAGAACGGGGAGCGCCATCTGACCCAGGTCGGTTGCGATGTCAGTAGTGATGAGTTGCATGGTTCCCCGGAACGTGCTGCGCAGAACATTGCGCTGCGCCTCATCCAGGCCCTCCATTTGGCCCATGCGGGTCCACGTTCTCTGCTGTTGCTCCAAGGCTTCCGGCCTCATCATCGTCGCAACGAAGCGACCGCCTTGCATGCCGAACGTGTTGTAGATGTCCTTGAGGAGTTCTTTTCTCGGTAGCACGAGCGAGGCAGCAGCAACGATGTGGAGAATCTTCATCACATCCACGCTGCCGTCGGGCTTCATGAATTGGTCCGCGCCACCAATCGTCAGCCCGAGTGCTGCTTTGGCCTTATCGCGTGCGGCCTGCCGGTGCCCCGTGAGTTGCTGAACTCCGAGGGACTGCAAAATCGTGTTGGCCAGTCCGGTGCCGCCCTTACCGCGCAAGAGTCCGACTTGGCCCATCATGGTGAGCAACATCATCGTGTCTTTGATCGACACGCCGGCCACGCTGGCAAACGGTACGCCATAAGCAGACTGCGTCAGTACGCGATTCAGGCCCTCCGGTTGGACCTGCTGCATCTTGTATATCAGGTCCGTCATCGTTTTGATCTCGCCGGGCTGATACTTCGCGAAAAGATGGGCGATCTGCACGGCCATGGTTGATGCTTGAGCCGGATTCATACCGCGCGTGAGCTGCATGATATCGCCGAACTTGATCAGCGTTGTGCCGACCTCGGAATTCAGTTGCTTGAACGACATGCCGGCCTGAAGGACGGCCAGCATCTGCCCAGCGATCGTTGTAGCGCTTTGCGCGGTCGCGGCGGAAAGCGCCACCACTCGCGTGTTCATGTTGGCCATTTCGTCGCCGGTGGCACCGCTGGCCAACTGAATTTTTTTCAGGGCGAGTTCCAAATCAGCCGCGTTGTTGACGGCCGCCACGAGTCCGCCGCCGATTACCAAGGCACCGAGACCGGCCAACGCCCCCTTTGCCATCGTGGCGCCCCGAGCGATGTTCGAGAATGGGCCGGCGCCCTGCCAGCCAGCCGGTAAGGAGCGTCCCGTGAGGGCGATGTTCCGGTTGAGTCCGACGACTTGTCGGTTAAGGCCAGCGATCGCTGCGGCGTCGCGCGTCGCGGTGACGCCGAGGCTCGACATGGCTTTAAAAGCCACGGCCACCACAAATTCGCTGCCCGAAATCACTTATGCAACTCCTTCGTCGAGCGCGCGTCCGTTGCGGCGCAGTGCCGCGTCGATGCGTTCACGACGTTTCGTTGACAACCGATGCCCGGCGTGTTGGAAGCGCTCGAGGTTCTCCCGAGTCAGCACGACATCGCCTTTCCGCGCCCAACGCAAGGCTTGGGCGAAAAAATCGCCATACGGGCTCTCGGAATTTGGGCTCACGCTATCGCGCGAATTTCGCCGCCGGCGAGCTGGATATCGTAGGCGGTCGCGGGGTCATCGATGTGCTGGCCACGTTGGAACCGTATCGGCCCCGAGAACGCCGACGGGTAGGTAAATTCCTTGAGCACGATCCACTTCGTCGGCTTCCTGCCGGCGGCGAACTGCGCTTGGACATCTTCCGAGGCATGTCGAGCTCTTCCACGAAGGATTCCGGGGACCGCATTCGCGCGAGGACTCTTTGCACCGTTGCGCGGTTCATCATCTTTCGCGCTACGGGTTTGATTGTTGGCATTACCGTGCTCGCTTTCCGAGTGCTTCCCACTCCGCATCAAGGGCCTGAGAGTTCGTTTTGAATCGTTCAGAACGAAACAGCTGCGGCTTTCTAGCCTTGAGATCCGCGACCGCTTCCGCGGCGCCGTGGACCTCGCCGTGCTCGTCCATTGAAACCTTCGACCGCTCGATGAGAGCGATCATGTCGTGATCAACGAGCCCGGCTTCGATGGCCGCAGCTTTAATAGTTGCAAGAATGTAGTCCAAGAGTTAGTACCTCTTCAAAAAAGAATGGAGCTCTAGGGGGAACCTGTGTGACTCACCAGCCCGGCGACGTGAGTCGTCCAGAGGGTACGCTTAACTGACTCCTTACTTCGAAGGAGACCGAGATGTTAGGCCTTCAGTGGCCTCTAGATTTTGCGCTTGCCGTGCGAAGAGGCCGCGATGTGTCCTGCGCCGTTGGCGACGACTACGAGCGCGTCGCGGATGTCAGCGAGAACTTCGATCACGACCTTGTTGAAGATTCTGTCACCGGTGGTCGAGTCCTCAACTTCGTCAAGCAGGGCTTTCTTAAGTCGCATTTTGCCGTTGGACATGAAGTGAAACCTCCGTTCCAGGAGACTTCTTGAACCATACTCATCTTGCCGTCCATGCCGACTCGTAATCGGGCTCTTCGGCTCAATCGTGGGCGTCTGGACAACGGCATTGCCGCGCTCAAGCGCCCAGAGATTGCCGAGTAGCCCTTAGCGTCCGCCCGTCAAACCGACGATGCCCGGACCGCCGTAGTAGTCTGCGACGCTTTGAAGCTGTATTTGGGGACGCACGCGCTCCGGCAGCCAGTTGAGGGCCATGCTCGTTGTGTCAACCATGTCATCGTTTCGGCCGGCCGGGAAGCGAAGATGTTCGGAGATCCACTGCTCTAACCACGGTGCGCTCTTGGGAAGGTGAACTCGAGCAGCTTCGAAGTACGGAGTCGTAGCCACGGCGCGCGCGCCTTTGGATTGCGTTCTAACCTGGATCGGGATCACCGGAATCCCCGTATCGCGTTTCAATTCCGAGATCAGTGCGTACCCGGCCGCGGTCTCTTCAACGCACAGTGCGCTTGGCCTGAACTTGCTTTCGTAAAAAACGCGTCTTGCCACGTGCTTGAGGTCAGCGTATTGCACCTTGCCGCGCCAGACGTCGACTATGTAGTAATCGCGCCCGTTGGTGGCCCAGGTTGCGATCACCGACCAGTCATTTTGCACACCGGTCTTCCAGGCCGAGTCGCAGAATTGGACGACGAAAAGCCCGTCCGGCAAGCGATCGTATTCGAACCGCGGAGCGTTAGCGAACCACTCGCCCTTGAAGGTCAAACCGCTCTGCGGAGTCGGGTCGCATTGGTACTGCGCGTCGAATGCGCGCGTTCCCATCTCGACCTTCCTGCGTTCTAACTCCGCGCTCGACCAGCGGCCCGGCCACAGTGGTTCGCCCGACTTGCGCCCGAATGGGTCGCTTTCGTCATCAGTCGAAATTGCCGCAGCACGGAGCACCTTCCAGGCATCCGCATCAGGCGAATCGGCGATCCGGCCGAAGACGTCGGTCATGGACCAGCGCGTACCGATCAAGACGACGGCTCCTCCCGGCTCGAGCCGCGGCATCAAGACCTCGCTGAACCAGGTCCAGGTCGTGTTTTGCTCGCTCTCTGAGGACGCGTCATGCTCGATGTCGTCGCACACGATGAGGTTCCCGCGAAAGCCCGTGACCTTTCCCTCGACGCCGATCGCGTAGAGGCCACCGCGCCCTGGCGTGACCGTCCACTGTCCGACCGCCGTCGAATCCGCTGATAGCTTGACTTGGAACGGGAAGCGCGAATCCTCGAAGAGCAGGCGCGTCTCTCGGCTATTTCGCTCGACGAGCGCCGCGCTGTTCGCCGTGAAGATCCCCTTGCGCGTTGAATCCTTGCCGAGGTACCAAGCCGCGAACAATTGGAGCAAGCGCGACTTGCCGTGCCCCGGGGGCAGATTGATGATCAGTCGCTTGAGTACGCCCGACTCGACTGCCTCGAGCAGCTCAGCGATGCGAACGATGTGAGCCGGCGTTTGAAACTTGGAGTCCATGCGCCGACAAAAGGCGAGCAGATCGGTCTGGGCTGCGCGAAGCTCGATCATCTGTTGCGCCGCTGCGCGTGCCTTTGGGTTCGAGATGACGGCGCGCGCTCGCGCCGTAAGTTCGGGTTCAGATTTCAACCGGTAATCCTCGCGAGGCAAATTCAGAAAATTTTGGACCTTGCTCGAGGAGGGGGCACACCGCCTACCCGGGGCCTCATTTTGAGGTATACCCCCACCCCCTCTGACGTCGACGCCCGACTCTCCCGATCGACGCGGCTCACCAGGCGGCGAGTGGACCTGGCCGAGTTGCCCGGCTCGGAGCCGCCGCCTAAGGTTGCCGGCGTGGGTCCGGCTTTACGGTCGTTAGAAGGAAGAGACGGGGGTACAAGCTGCGGGTATTTCACTGCGCGGCCGCACCTCAAACCTTGATGAACACAGGGATTGCCTACATGGCAGCGCCTGGCTAACTGGCAAACGCGCATCATTCCGGCCTATCGCTCGAACATACGTTCGATGCGGATGGCCCTCCCTTGCGCTACCGAGGCCGCTGCGCGACGATTCCCCGTCCGGCTGTGGGGCACCGGGCCCGTCGCTTGAGCGCGCAAATCGGGCCCTTGCGCTTCGCGCGCTCAAGGCACGCTTTGCTCGACCAATTTCGTCCCCGGCAAGGCGCGCGTGCTCAGCTCGGCGGCCAGCGACTTCCAGTCCGCGGCATCGAGATCACCGATGAGCGCCAAGGTTCGAGCGTCGATCGCCACGTTCAAATTGCCGTGACCATCGCGCAATTGGCCGGTGAGCCTCGCTATGGCCAGCAGATTCTCACGCGATTCGCGGACCAATTTCGCTGCCGTGCCGCGATCTTTCTCGTCGATCGCCTGGCTCAGCAGCTCTTGCGTCGTCTGGGCCAACGCGCCAAGGCGATCTAGGATGCTTTCGGCGCCCTGCTCCTCGCGTGCCGTTTGCGCCCGAGCGAGCCGGGGGCCCAGATGGCTATCCCTGTGCCGCAGCACGGCGGCCGAGGTCAGCCCGTTCTTCTTCGCTATGCTCCGAATTGAATCGTTATTTGCTGCGATTGCGGCGTCGATGGACTTTCTCTCGATATGGTCGCAGACCGAGCAGCGTCGGGGCAACGCTTACTCCGCGTCCGGCCGCGCCCACGGCAGCTCATTGTCTCCGGGCGCAAATGTCAGCTTGGCCACCTCGGCTACGATCGCGTCGACCTGATCAAGGAGTGCGACATCTTCGGCGCGAGGAAGATTCCATTTGCCCAGCCGCGCGCGCTGCAACCACGCTCGAAGCACCCAATCTAGGTCCAGGCCGGCGCGTCGAAAGTGATAGAGCGCCGCATGCGCGTTGCCCGGAAGGCCATTCTCTGCCATTAGGTCCCGGATGAACGAGCCACGCAGGATTTCGGCTTTTTCGGCATGGGAAAAGCTCATGCTCCCACCTCTCGGCCCATCATGCGAGATCCTCAAGGCGCGCGTCGCGGACGGACGGCGGATCCCAGCTGCGGTACTTCACCTCGCGGCGTGACCCATTGGGGCGTACCGGCAGGTCGTACTTTCCCTTGATCGCCGCCACCAAGTAGGCGGCCCGATTCTCAATCTTGGATCGTTTCGGAAGAAATTCAAGTTGGCGCCGGCACTCTAAGGGATCCTCACGCGCCAACCGCTCAGCTGTCGGCCCGTCAACGCCGTCTGATACCAAGTCGCCCTTGATTTTTTCAAACTCAGCAGCAGCCTCGTCGCCTTCTTGTTGCTGCTCTTTTTCTGACTCTGTTTTTGCTCTGCTCTGCTTCTGTTCGCCATCTACACCTCTAATAGCTGAGCCACCCGCGTTGGAAATGGCTGAGCCATTTTGGCCTGCGTGGCTGCCCCATTTACCCTTGGCGCCCTTCTTACCAGACGCTTTGCGTTCTTGGTGACGCGCTGCCATGTCGGCGCGCTCGTCTTCTTGGCGAGCGTTTCTGAGCATGGTGTCGGAGCCTCGCTGGAACATCGCGGCTACGGCCGGCCAGGCCGCCGAGACTTCATCGATTGGGCGGCGAATCGCCAAGGCCACCTCTGCGGAATCATCGGGAATTGCGCCGTGTCGCCAAGAGTAACACAACATGTCGAAGTACAGCCCGCGCTCCGCGAGGCTCATTTTCATGACGGGCGGATCGTCCGTCCAGTCGCTGGTGTAAAATTTCATGTATGGGGCTCGAGTTTGGCTCATGAATTGTGTCCGCTGAGCAGACGCTCGACCTCGCAGCGCGAGATCCGAATCGCCCGGCCGAACCGGAGCGCTCTGACTGTGCCAGCTGTGCCGGCGGCGATGTCTTCGTATAGCCGTGCCGGGCTTACGCGCAGGAGTGCGGCGGCCTCTGAAATCCGAAGGAAGTCGGGCGCATCAGACACTCTCGCCGCTGTCTTAGCCATATGGTTGAACCACCGTTTTGTAGATCGAGAAAAAGAGATGACCCGCCCCCAGGAGAGCGGGTCACTGTGACGCGGAAAGGGCGCACACCGCTACCGCCGGGGTGCCGTTACGGCGGAATCTTGAGACGGATCCCTCGGCGCGCTGCGCCATTCGACGTCGGGCGTCAAGAGGCGGATTTCGGGGCGCCGGCCGTCGCGTTCTGAACCATGCGGTTCGTCTAGATTCACATGACGATCAGTGCTCCTGGGTCGAATAATCAGACTCATATCTCAAACCTCCGCTATTTCTGCACACACAGCCAGGTCGCGCCACTGATGCCCTAGGACGGCTACAAACCGCTCTCGGGCTTCGGGACTTGGCTCGTACTTAAGCAACTCGATCCTGCTGATCAGAGACTGGCTCACACCCACACGTAGAGCGAGTTGCATCTGGCTGAGGCCTAGGGCTTCGCGCACGAGACGCAACATCGTCACGGGTGGAGTTTCTGACGCGCTCATCAACATCTATCCTGTTACCCCATTATAGCAAATGGGGGGTGTTATTTCGTCAGCGCCGCCGTTGACGGCATGCTCATGCCGCGGCAACCGCGAAAGCGGATGAACTGCCAGGTCGCGCTGGCACAGCCGTCCTAGGATGTAGTCGTTCTTCCCGGGGTAGGGCATCACCACGCCGGACTTGCGCCTCGGATCGCGGTTCCCGTCATTGTTGGGGCGCATCAGCCCGACTGTTTCGGGATCGACGTAGTCGTGTCGGCGCCGCTCGGCTGCAAGTAGTCGCGCTTTGCGAGCTGCCGACGCTTCGTCTGCCGTTCTGAAGCGCCATGCGCTGTTCTTCACCTTGAGCAGGCACTCGTTCACAGCGGCCTGCACCGCTTCACCGATATGTCCCAGCGCGTCAAATTCATGACTGAGTACACCGAACACGACCGGTCCGCCGAGGCGTTCGACGTACTGAAGCAACTCTGTGACGGCCTCGGGAACAACGAGCCAATTGCCTCGGCCGATATTTCCGAAGTCGGCCGTTGCCCACCCAAATCTCGTGGGCAATGCGTGTCTGGAAAATCGATACTTTGTAGAGCACCCTTCACAGCGAATCAGAAAGGCTCGGCCTTCAAAGACTAGTCGCCAGGGCGGTTTGAGCAAACCGAAACCCATCAAGCGCTTGCAGCCAGCGCAAACAAACGCATTAAGCGCCGCAAGACCCACCCGAATGCGCGACCAGCGATCGGCTCTGCGCTGGGAAACGCACGAGTCCAGGCTCCCCCAAAGCCTGAGAGTTGTCTCGAGTGTTTGGTCGGGTCTTGTCATGAGTTCTAAACGATGCCGGAATGCGATATCTAAAAACCGATTCGGCTGACCTAGGCGCATGGGCTTCAGCTCCGGAGAGCCGCCGTAAACGAAAAACCAGCGGCTAACTCGCCACTGGCCTCACCGGCTTGACCGGAGTATCGCCCCACCCTCGCTCACCGGCTTGACCGGGGTATCGCGGAGGGTGACGGCCCCGGCATGAAGGGACCGTTTTACCGTCGGTTACGCCACGTCAGGTTCACCCGATCTCCCCTGGGGTTGATCGCTCATCGTTCACCGGCTAGACCGGCGTGTCGCGACGAGTTTCGGTGGCGCTCCCTTGGTCAATTCTATTTTAGCACAATGCGTCAAGGGGTTCCCAGAATGTTCTCTCTGGATCACGCGCGCGCGCCGGCGCGGCTCCGCTTTTTGGGCTACATGACAGGACGTACGCCGGCCGCCCCGTTGTTTCATTGTGCATGCCTGTGGACAAATATGAGTCCACGAATAAGATGGCCCGGCGCCGGTGCTTCATGCCTGGCGGGCGTCGATGAACTCTTCGAACTCCTCGTCGGTCTTGAAAACGCGACCCTCGATCAACGGCAGTTGAAGCTGGCCATGGATACGCCTGTAGTGCTGCGCGAAGGCGCTAGGGTTTGGCCAAAAGCGTTCTGCAGAGTCGACGTCGCAACGGTCGCAGATGATCAGACCTATTTCGTCGATCGAACAGCCGCGTGCCCTCGTCATCGTTTCTGCCTCAGGTCGCGGCCGGCTAGGTTGACCGGCGTAAGCAAACTATTATCGCGCTAGCCTGGCCCGGTGAAACGCCGCGGTACCCATGACCCACTTCATCGAGGTCGGGTCGTCTGCGCGCAGCTCGTCCGTCCACAACGCGGCTTCGAGATGAAGCCCGAACTGCCGCACGACTTCCCGAGCCGGGGCGCTGGCTAGTAGACGCTCGTTGATCGCTTTCAGGACCGGCAACGAAACACAGATGGCGTCTCTGGCGCGCGCCACTCCGCCATTGGGGTCGGCTTCCCCGCCCATCGCACAGTGAATGCGCAGGAGTTCGCCGCCGGCGTACAGCCCTCGCTCATGAACTGCTTGATCCAACATGATGTCGCTTCCGCCTCCGTGTCTACTATTTTTCTCGGGTCGGATAAATCGGTCCTTGTCGCGCAATCCTTTGCGGACTCGCGAGGGCGGTAGGGTGTCGCACAAGGAGTCGTTTACGATGCTGTCGCGAAAGAGGGAACAGTGGCCAACTTTCTGATCGACAACTGCTGTAACCATCTCGCCGAAGCGTTCCGAGGACATCGGATGTTCCGGTTGCATGATGTCGGCCTGCAGGAAACGGCCGGGGACGAGCAGATCGCGGAGGCGGCGAGCAACCGGGAAGCGATCATTGTCACGGAGAACAAGAAAGACTTCACTAGGATCATGCGTGAACGTGCATCACGGAGCGGCGGCCCGAAACTTGATTGTCGCGACGGGCGTGGTGTACTACGTGTCTCGAACGGCGCGCGACATATCGACCTACTGGACATAGCGCGCCGTATGAAGTTGAACGGCATTCTTGTAGATTGGGAGGACGTCGGCGATTACAATCTTTGTGTGAACGTTGGGCGCGATCCGCGGACCGTTTCGAGCACGCCGATGGCCCGATGCGCCACCTGCCTCCGGCAGCAGAGCGCATGGCCGCGAGCGCGCGAGTTGGGCTTGATCTAGCCCGCGACCTCGCTTTTGCGGTGCGCTACGTTGGAGGATCATTTGGGAGGAGACTTGCTTTGGCTGACATTGACAAACTACACAACACCATGGCGCGACTGCTTTTCGTTCGCATCGGCAACGATGTTACCCTCAGATTTCGCTCAGGCCAAGAAGTCGTCGGCCGAATTGAAAGAGTTGACGATGAGATGGTCGTGTTGAGGGGTATGGGGGTCTATCGGGTCGAGGAGGTTGCAGGAGTAGAGCCATAGCTCGCGCGCGGACAAAGCCCACAAAAGTTGAGTTCCGTTCCTACCGGGTCTCGACCGAAGAACGAAAGATCGCTCTAGCATGCCTAGACGCGTCGGGTATCAAAGTCGCTCAGGAGCCCGAGGCCGACATCATTCGAGAGTCGGGGGGCGAATCGGCGGCGACCTTCATGCTCCAGTGGGTTGCGGGTCACGGCTTAGATGTGCTAGCCGATTTCCTAGGTGCCCGAGTACTTAAAGCTATAGGTAAAATCCGAGACTCATTCCGAAAGCGCGCACCTCTGATTCAACTGATGCTTCAGGACGATCAAGGCTGGTGGATAGTATATCAGGTGCCGAGGGAGGAGCTAGAGGAAGCACTAAAGGCAATTCCGACTGACTTTTTCGCTGAACCAATCACTAATCTAAGGGACAACCGCTTTTGGGAAGGTGGCCGGTGGCTGTCGGCTCATAAGCATCTTGTCGCTAGAGACCCGAGTTACGGAGAATATTTCAAGCGGCTCGTCGCGAGTCGTTCGAAGAAGAACGTCAAGGCGAGCGCAAAAAAGAGCACAGGTCGCGGCCCGCGGCGCCGGAAACGATAATGGAACCGGCGGACACCGACGTGTCGAAAGACCAGCCGCCTAAAGAAGTTGCTAACGTCTGGGTCCCTTTTCGATACGAGTTCTTGCTAGAGGGTTTTCGTCGTGGCTCCGAGTTGCTGATGGACGCAGTCAACGACGGCAGCGCTGACGCGAGTGTGATCGTCTACCCGCTGGGCTACCTGAGCCGACACCGCCTGGAACTAATGATGAAAGTCGCGCTTGGTACCGGACGATTGCTGGGCCACGAAGTGCCTGACGACCTGTTCCGCAGCCATTCGCTAGCTCGACTATGGGCTGAGACCAAGAACGTGGTGGCGGCTTATTGCTCAGAAGAAGAATCCGGTGCGGACGAAGCCGATCCAATCATCCAGCGCATGCATGAGTTCGACCCGGATTCCCAGCATTTTCGGTACGTGCGCACAAACAGGGGTGATCCCACGCTCGCAGGTATTCCCAAGATTGACTTGACGCAACTGTCCGAGGACGCGAAGCGCGCCGAAGAAGTGCTAACCGGGATTACCGACTACCTTCGCACTGCCTTGCATGAGAAGCGTCGCACCCAAGTTACCAGCTCGGGTGACCTTGTTTGATGTGCGCGAGGTCGATCTCGGCGTCGTTGCGATCAAAACCTTTCAGATGTTGCAGGTCGCGAACGAACATCTCGTAGGCGACCCTGTCCGAGAGCCGATCGTAAATGTAACCCTCGTGCGCGTAACGCGCCTCGATGGCGTAGTAGCCATAGTCGCTTTCGTAGCTGCCACCCGCGCAACTGGCCTGGAGGCCGCTTGCCTTTCCCATGTTCTGGCGCGCGGACTCCCACGCAGCATTCGCCTTGGCATTGACCGGCGCGTTGCCGTAGTCCATGGCCTCAACGAAGTGATCCAGCGCGAACCCAACAGCGTCCAGGCGTGCCCCTAGCGACGGGCAGTCGGCGTAAGCGGGATGGGATCGTGCAATCACCAGCGCCACGATAAGCGCACTCGTGGTCACTATTTTTGTCGCGTTCAAATCGCGTACCCCAATCATCCGGCGTCTCTGGGTTGGCTGATCGGTATTTCGCGGCCAGCCCTTCTTCTTCTGCCTCTCTACCTCGGCGTTGACGATGCTTGAGGTGGCGAGGCAATCGGCTGAGTTGAGGGCGAAGCCGGCTCGTTCGACGGTCCTGGCGCGGCGCTACTAACGCCCGCAGTAGGCGTTGGACTTGGGGCGCTTCCGGTCGATTCAGGAGGCGGCAAGGTCACGACCGGGGATGGAGTCCACCACGGTGGTCGGTTGATTGACCCCTTTGCGTGAGGGATTGGGGAAGGTCTTGTCCGACCGGCATTGCGGGGAGTGGATGAGACCACAACGGCAGGGTGGCCGTAGACTGTTTGACCCGCCGGACCCTGCTCCGTAATCTGCGGGGTTGCGATGGGCTTTGTAACTAGCTGCCGATTGAATTCGTATCTTGCACTGACACCTTGCCCGACCCAATGAACGATCAGAAAAAGTACTCCAATCCCTATTCCCATTGCCTCGAAGAGAAGCGGCCGGCCTGTTGGGATGAGCGGAGGGGGCGCATTCCGACGCGGGCCAACCTGTTGCATGAGTCGCGCATATGCGCCACCATCGAACAACTCCACGCCCGTTGCCCGCGCGGCTTTCTGCGCGTCAGCGGAAAAGCCCGACGTGCAAATGACTACTGCCCGGTTGCACCTGTAGATCGCCTTGGCCGTGTATGCCTGCTGAACCGCGTCGTTGCCGATCGTCGAGGACCACTGCTTGCATTGAATGGCTATTCGGTCTGCACCGCTTTCCGCGATGACGTCGGCACCACCGTCACGACTCGCGCGGGTTATCTTTGTACTGTACCCGAGTCGACGGAACGTCTCGGCGACGTGGGTTTCGAACGTCGGGCCTGATAGGGTCTTAAGATCCCTGACGCGCTCCCACAACCGGCGGGTGGACGCCTGGCGCCAAGCCATGACGCTGCCATACATGAGCGCTACGACAATGACCGTTATGCCGGCGGCGTCACCAACCGGAGAAATAATCACGCGAAGAAGCAGCCAGAGGAAGAACACGCCGATTACGATCGCAATCAACGCGTTGGTCGAGTTGGCGCTCTTACGTCTGGGCATGCTCTCTTTCTGCCACTAGGGCCAGGATAAGCGTTGCGAGCGCTACTGGATCGCCCGCGAGTCCCTCAAGCACTCTTCCCCCCTACCAAATCTCACATCCGAGGATCGATCTTCTCCTAAGTCGTAGTGTTGCACTACTGCGTTGGCTTTTCTGTTGTTGCCGTGCTCGCAGATGACGGGCCTCGAACCGGCGATCCTCAGCTTTGGGAGTTCGCTCAACCGACGTACGCCTAAACACATTGATATTCGCCCATCAGGCTACAGTTTGGCTACAGTTGGGATGGCAATTCAGTGCCTGATGCCGAGGCTGGGCTTCACCTAAGGATACTAAAGTAACCCGCGCAAAAGTCCGCTTTGCCCTCGCCCTACTTCCTGGCCGACCGGGCCTAACGCTTGACGTGTTGGCGCGACGCATGAAGTGATGCACGAACGACGCATCCAGACCTTTGATGAGTCCGTGTCCGATCCACGGAGAGGCGTGGTTTACAAACCCGCCTTGATAACCTGACTCAAGAGTTTAGCGTTGGTCGCCTGCCTCCAATCGCCAGATCCGGTCCTTTCAAATACGTAACTCTTTGTCCGGGTAGCAAAGACTGGACCGAGTCCAATGGTGGCCTGGGCCTTGATAATGCAAAGATCGAGAACCGATTTTTCTAGCAAGGGTCGTACCCGAACGAAGATTTCGTCGGCACCTTGCGAAGCCTGGTGCTCAAAGTCCCCATTTTTCACACGGGGGCGGAACCAAATCACCAAGACACGCTTTTTGACGGCACCAACGTAGCCCTTCCACATCCCTGTGATGCCCATGGGGCTCTCTTCACCCTGCCGCGGCATTTGGATGCCACCGGGTGCATCATGCCGGCATCCCAGAGCCGCGCACACGAAGACCAGGACAAGCATTTTAGTTTGGAGGTATTGAGTTCTCACTGCTCTCCGTTCACCGCTCGAGGAATTTGAGGTGAACCCCGAATAACGATAGGAGGGTCGCGACACCAAAAACAAGCAATACGCTACCGACAATCATGGTGCCCACAAGGAAGACCGCGGATTCCATGTAGCGCACATATTCGCGACTCACACCAAATGGCCTCATCGCTGCGAATCTTAGGGACCACCCCCGAACTACTCGCGGAAAAAGAAGTGCCACGATGCCGATAGTGGCCGTAACCACGCCTTCGATGATGCTAACTGGGCTCACCAGCACCACAATCTATCGGCCGCGCTAAGCGCCTGACCTACCTTGCAAGAGTAAGTTGCGTTGCCGTTAATCCCCGGCAGGGTCCAGCCACTTTCGACCGCGTAATTGGTGCTGTTCGTTCCTGTTCCACCGGTCGCGCACCCGCCGAAACCGAAGCCCATGCAGCCTCCGTAAGTCCAAGTAGTGATGAAGCTCGCCATTCCTTTAGCGTTAGGGGTATATCTTAGGGAGCCAGACATGTAGCTAAGAGAAGGTCCGATTGAGGGGCCCCAAACAAAACCACTACCATGATAGACTTGTCCAAAAGTATCTCTAAAGTAGCACCTCTGCCCGCCAACAAAGTAACTAAACCCGGCGCATATACCGTCGTAACCTACGTTAGGATTGAATCCTTGGGGTGGGTCATCTGAATTATTACCCTTCATAATAGCGGGCAACTCAGGCGGTCCGCAATTGGCCCCACTAGTGGGGCTTCCATTCACGTAAAAGAGTCCGCATACAGTCACCTTGCCAGGCACAAACGAGTCCGAGTAAGATTGGCCGCCGTAGCCACCGAGCGGATCTGCTTCCGGATTAACACCCGAGGTTATTGGATTCACGCCGCAAAAGATCGACGGTTGGCACAGGAGCGGGATCTGCCTAGGGTTAGTCCCTGACGGATCTCCGAAGGCGGCGGTGTTATTACCGTCGTACATGTATGGGTCTTCGCTTTGCGGATTCCCGACATCCGCGCCTAGCGCATCACGTGAGTTCCATATACCGTTAATCGAATCGTAGGCCCGTATTCCCTGAATAATATTCATCCCGTCGGTAATGCCATCCGTTCGCGGCTCGGCGTACACGCTGTAGTTCGGCTGCGAGTTAGGCAATTGGGTATCGGGGGCGGGTAATGAGTTGCCCCCGAGGGACGCCGACGGAGTGAACGATGGCGCCGGCGTTGCAAGAACTTGCGTAGCTGAACAGTAGAGAATTTTCGTCTTGGAACATATCGTCCCGACCGGGCTCGTATCGAACCAGGCTCCTTTTCCTGCGGAACCGTGCTGGGAGACCGCCACTCCGGAGAGGTCTCGATCCCAAACGGTCAAGCCAGAGTAAAGCGGGTCAGAGGGCAGGATATCGGCCGTTGTGCCGAACTTCAAGTCGGTCAGATGGCCATTGGGATCGGTCGTGAACAGCAGCGAGCCGCCCTCCCAGTGCAGAGTCTGATTCTGCCCGCTGGGGTTTGACATCATCGGGTGGCCGTTTGGACCCCATGCGTAATTAAAGGAACTCCCGTTCCCGGCGACATGGTCGACTGTGTCGTAATTCCAGTTACTACTTACAGGACTGATCTCTCTGCCGGCGGCGTCAAACATGATGTTGTTGGATTCGGTGGTGGTGGTTTGAAGCGTCACGTTGTCCGTCGTTGATGTCGTCTGACCGAGCGGGACCGCTGCGCGCTCGTCGAAATTACCGCTGGTGGTTGTCGTAGTTGGGTCACCCGTTATTGGATCCGTACCCGAGTTTGTTGTCGTAGCGACCATCAAACCATCCGCGCTCTGCAAAGCGAAGGACCCAGAAGGTCCGGGAAAGGGCGTTGGCACCACCTGTTTTGCGATGAGTTCCCCGCGAACGTCGTAAGTATAAGCCAGGGTCTTTGGCGAGCCGGTTGGCGCTGGTTTAGCTACATAACCAGTCATCTGGCCCGAGGTCGTGTAACCAATCTGATCGTATTTGCCTTGAGGCAGTCTTTCTGTTCTAAGGCGGCCAAAACTGTCATACGTCGCAGAAATCGCAGGGGTGCTCGTGGCATACGGGTCGACCTGAGTGGCCAATCGGCCACCAGTCGTATACGTATACCCGAATTTGTAGCTGTTCGAGCCGTAGTTCAACGTCCCGCTCAAGACGCGCGCATCGTCGCGATACGTAAATGTCTTCAAATTCGCTTGCGTGAAGCCGGACGACGTGACGGAGAGAGCTGATTCCCATCCATTCGGATAGTATGCGTAGGTGAGGGTGGCTGGAGAGCTGGGCGATCCTGAGGCGGGGTACTGCGTTGTGCCGGATCCACCCGCTGGTTCCACAGAATTGTTAAGAGTTCCATCGGCGTTGTAAGTATAGCTCTGCATGCCGTAGGCGGCTGTCGCTACCGATGCAACGCGGCCCGCAGGATCGTACACAAGGTTTCGCGTCGGGTATGCTAGCGACCCGCCTGACGGCGAGGCTGAAGATTGAAATGATGTCACGCGGCCGAGTGGATCATACGCTAACGTAGCAACATCTTGCAGGGCATTCGTAACGGTCGTCAAGAGGCCGAGATTCCCGGACGCGTCGTAACTGCGCGACGTGACTTGAAGATTGCCCCCCGGCTGATAGAAGTAGCTCTTGAGCGGCCGATTGAGCCCGTCGTAGGAAGAACCAGAAACATCCATCCAGGAGTACAAAGAGAACTGGGTTGGGCCGTGCTGGAGTGCCGCTGTCAAGTACTTTTGAGTCTTGTACAGATTGCCGTGCGCAAGGTAGGTCGCGGCGCCGTATGTCGGGTCTCCGATATTTACCGATCCTTGCCCCTTCGTGAGATCGTAGAGATAACGCGTGAGCCACGGCTGCGTGAAATAGTCGTTCGAATCATATGGCAATCCCACTTCCACAAGCCGATCGTCCCCGTCGTACATATAGCTCGCGCCGTATGGCGTATCTCCGCCTATGCTTGTCAGATTGCCGTCTGGGTCGTAGGTGTAGGAGATATTAGGGTATGGATAGGTATTGCGTTGCGCAGACGTTTGGAGCGTGAGGAGACGACCGTCCGGCGCATATGTAAAGTAGGTCGCGGATTGATACGGGCCCGCTGTTTTCCCACACGCCGAACCGCTCAATGATCCATCATCGGCGTCTCCCACGGCGAGTAGTTGGCCTGGCGTACTGTACTGCATAACGCTCCAGCGATTTAGGCCATTGGAGCGGCAGATAAGATTGCCGTGAACGTCGTAGATGAAGGTACCGGACGGTGTGACCTGGGTGCCGTCGAGTTGTGTGAATGACGCGCCCGTGAGGGATGTTGCGAGGCCGTAGTCAAGCCCGCCCTGACTGCTCGCGCTGTACGAGAAAGTGGTGACATAGCCAGACGGCTTTTTGATCGACATGAGTTGCCCGAAGGGCTCTGATCCATCTGCTGGGGGCGTCCAGGTTAGTTGCGTTGACGCGCCCGTTCCCGCAGGACAAAGGGACGCCGTTGCCGCGGGTGTTGCGGTCCAGTTTGCGCTCCTACTGTTGACGTTGACTGGATCGCACGCGCCGGTAAGGTTATTGTGTACGTCGTAGCTGAAATAACTCGTAGGGCGGAAAGTTCCGGCGCTAGTCGTAGTCTGCGGCGCACCGATGGCGATGAGGTTGCCGTTGTTGTCGTAAGCAAGATCGGTTTCATTACCACGTGCGTCCTTCGTAAAGCTTACCCGGTGCGCTCGTAAGTCGGGCGGTGAATACCACCCTTGAGACGTTGTCAGAGTCGTCGAGCCGGTCGTCGCTGCGATTTGATTAACCCGTCCATATCCGTCGATCGAGTATGTTGAATTGTGTCCATCCGTGTCCGTAATCTGGGTCGAGCCAGAATTATACGCGATGGTGACGGAGCGATACGTCTGTACGCCGGACGGGGCCAATGGCTGAAGCAGGCTACTCGTCCCGTCACCGGTGTCAAAATTAACGACGCCGGTGTATGAAACGTTAGTAGCTTGATTCTGCGCGTTGTAACTAAAGGTAACATTGCTCCCAGCTGCGGCAAAGCCGCCTTGGCCGTGGACCCAGTTAGGTGACAAGACAGACTGTAAGAAGCCGTTTGCCAGGTACGTGTATTGGTGTGGAATCGGCTGCCCGTTCAGCACGTTTGTTGGCTCCGACACTTGTGTGAGATGCGCGGCATTATCATATGCGTAGCTAACTTGCGTCCCGTCCAGCCACGTCAGCGTAGAGAGGAGCCGAAACGTGCCGAAATTGGCAAACTGAAGCGTTGCAGCGCGTCCGTCTTCCGCGGTGACAGTGATCTTATTGAGGGTAGCGCTGCTCGAAGCGTTGGCGTTATCCCACGAGTATGCGAAGACGAGATTGTTGTTCGTGTTTCGCCCGAATATCTTGGAAAGACGACCGGCATAGCCCATGTTTGACGAGGTTTGCGTTGGTGAGTAGAAGTAAAATACTACGCCGGACTTCATCTGCCAATAGTAACCGTTGGCACCGTCCCAAGTCAGAGTTGCTTGAACGCCCGGTGGCGGGGTCCAGGAGCCATTGCTGCCTGTGTAGTCGTAACGCGTACCGCTGGAATCGTACACACTAATGATCCCAAGCGCCGAGTTGTAGCCCATATGGGCGTCCCACGTGTTTGTCCAGCCATTCCCGTAGTTCGACGGTGTACTCCCATCCGTGCCAACGTAGTCGTGCCCGCTCATTGAGTTGTATGCGCGGGCAAACGCGAAAGGCGCATCCTTGTTAGTAGCCGTGAGATCCGCGGATGACAATGCGAGGTTTCCATTGGCGATGTTGATTCCAGAGTTGCCCACGCCGCTAATCGGGGCAGTCACAATGGTCCACCACGGGAACGCGCCGGTTTGCGCAGGCGGCATCGTCGGTGAGGACATGAGCCGGATGGACGAGGAGGTGGATAGCCTTGACTGCGCCTGGCCGAGTGGAATGCGCTGCGGCAAGGGAGTTGGTTGGGTGCCATTTTGCGAAGGCCGAATATTTTGGGCCGCACGCGGGTCGCGAAGCTGAAGGTGACGGGCTGATTGCAGGATTGCCGGCTGCGAGAGCATGGACGGCCCCGCGCTCAGCACTCCCGGCGGCGGCAGCAATGGGGCAACCACTTGCGCTCGCGGCTGACTTGGGTAGTGCACCAGCGCTGGCTTGAATCCACCTGTCCATGCGACGGGATGTGCCACCATATGCAGCGAGTAGTTTGGTGGAGACGTGAAGCCTAGCGAAGGCGTGAACACCTGCATACCGACCAGTAGGATGGCGACAATTTTCGCAACAACAGAACGCATAACACACCCCAAGTTCATTCAAAGAACGGGTGACATCGGGCTAAGACCCTGGTGATCGCGGTCTCTCCGTTGACGAGCCTAACACTGAGCCTATCACATTCGCCGCCCCGGAGTCACTGGGAAGGTTTAGCCTCCCACGTTTCAAGGTGTTTGCGAACGCGTGTGCTCCGAATCTAGCTGTCGCACCAAACTCTAACCGAATAAAAGGCCCAAAACCCGTTGACGCGCCGGATAAATCATGCTTGGCGCGGTGGCGTTCCAATAATCCGTCCGGGATGATTCTGTCGAACGCGCTCTGTGGAAACTTCAAACACTTTCAAGATTCGGAAACTCTGCGACTACGAACTCACCACGAGCACATTGCGAGCATTGGTCAGGTTGTAGTAGTCGTGGTCGCCGAAATAATATGTCCCTGGTGTCACACTCAGCGGCTGTGAGAAACATGGCAGTGGAGCGAGTTGCCCGGTGGACCATTGCGCCTGCGAGATCGAGTTTCCAATCTGTTGCTGCGTCGAAGTGGGGAAGCTGTACGGGGGTGCCGGAAAGCCGATGGCATTCGGGAACCCCACTGCTGAATGCAGAATTGTTGCCGGCCCGGTGTTCTCCGCGTTCACGAATTGGATGACGTCGGTCGAGTGCGCGTTGATGACCGCAGCGACGTTGTCGAAGGTTTGATTCGTGTTCGCCTTGATATAGCCGTTAATCACGTTGTATGGCGAAGCAATAGTTGCGGTGATGCTCGACGACATGACGATGAGCACAGTCGCTTGCGGCGCCTGCGTTGCGCACGCTGCCGGGCTGCTCGATGGACCAGCGCTGGGCGTGGGAGTTGGGGTCGGCCCCGGAACGACCGAATAGCTCGGCAGGTGCGCACAGGCCGCGATGGCGAGAGCACAGCCCCATAGGGCCAGCACGCCAATCGGTTGGGCACGAGCGTTCACGGAAGCACGCTGATCGGGATTTGCAGGTTGGCGCTGGATCCATCGGGTTTGGAAGCCGTAAGCGTCAGCTGTGCTTGCGGCTGGCCCAGCGGGATGCTCCCCGCATTGAAGGGGAACGAGGCTTGCCATTGCCCCGGTGAGACAAGAGTCAGTGTTGACGAGTAGCCGCCTGCGCCGAGCGTCACTGCGTTGGCGTTGGTCGTGGTGATGACCGAAACATGAACGAGCGCGCCGTTACGTAGCACGGTGGGAGAAAACGAAGCATACAAGATGCGCACCGGATCGGTCGGACCGGCGTACGAGTTTGGCGGCGGACTTCCGAACGTGAAGACATTGGCCGCTGCGAACGCGGAGGGCGTCGGCTGAGGCAACGCTATGGCTTGGCGAGATACGCCGACCACGCCTTGGGGCGAAGGCGTCGGCTGCGCCAAGGGCAGACCCATTGGGAACTGGCCGCTCGGCGTTGGCAGGTTGGCATTCGGCGGCAAAGTGGGTAGGGCGCGCGGCGTTGGCAGCACCGGCAAGGCAGGCCCCGGAACGACGAGGTTCTCCCCAGCACGTAAGATGTGCGGCGTCACCACGATGATCAACTCGTTGCGCGACTGGGTGAGTTGCTGGTTGCGGAAGATGCGCCCGATGAGCGGGAGATCTCCCAAGATGGGCAGCCTGTTTTCGGTGCGCGTGGTGCTCTCTTGGATGAGACCGCCGATCACCAGTGTCTGGTTATCATGCAGCTGCACGGTCGTCACCACTTCGCGCGAAGAGATCTGCGGCACGCCGTTGTTGATGCCGGCCAAACTGCTCACATTGGGATGCAAGGTCACGGAGACCTCATCGCCGCTGTTGACGACCGGGGTGATGTCCAGCAAGACGCCGGTCTGGAAGCTTTGCACGCTGGTTTGCGTGGGCACGCCAACACCGCCGCCGCTTGTCACAAGAATTGATATGTTATCGCCGGCCTTGATTGAGGCGGTTCGGCCGGACATGGTTGTGATGCGCGGATCAGCGAGTACGCGTGCCTGACCATGCTGAATGAGAAAGTTGAGCTGCGCGGTGATGGAGATTCCGGTGCGAGTAAAGGGTTGGATGCCTAGCAGCGGTGGTGGGGTGCCGCCGGTCGGCGGGGCGATTGGTTGAATCTCGGAGTATGTCGTGCCGATGACCGCAGTCGGAAAATTCAAGCCCAAGTTCTTGGCGGTGCTTTCTTGCACTTCGAGGACCTCGGTGTCGAGCACGACCTGCGGCGGCGAAATATCTAGTTTGTCGATGAGCTGTCTGGCCAGCTTGATGCTGTACGGGCTTCCCGAAAGAACCAGGCTGGTTGAGTTTGGTGGTACTGTGATCCGAAGATCCGGGGCCGAGCCCTGCAGAGCTTGCGTGACGGTCGTCTGAATGTCCGTCGCGGTGGTTGAGACCGCACCTTGGGTCAAACCGGGCTGTGCGGATTTCAAGGTCACGACCTCGATGTTCGTACCGCCCGGACCCGCTACGCCTGCGCCGGCCACTCCCGTCGTCGTGCTCGTTGCGCCTGAGGTTCCGGGCGCGACGTCAAGTTGATTGACCGCGTCTGCGATGCGTTGTTGTTCGGAGGTCGTGGCGAGCACCGAAATCGCGTTAAGATCGGCATCGACGTCCACGTGAATGTCCGAGAACGAGCGGGTCAGTAAGCCCGCTACTGAGCGCGCATCGACGAACCTGATGCGATACACTTGGGTGAATCGGCTGCCTGCCTGCGGCAGATCGATCAAGGCAATTAACGCCTTGGCCTTAGCGATCGCATCGGGCGGTCCGCTCAAGATCACGGATGTTCCAAGGGCACTGGCGCGCACATCGGGATATTGGCGCGCCACGACGCGGGCAACATCTCGCGACCGCGCTTGGGTCACTTTGACCGCCTCGGCCGCAGCGAAGGTGGGGGCCGGCGTGACCGTGGGTGTGTCAATTGATGCGATCACGGATTTGATTTGCGTTAGATCTTGTGGGATAGCGACTACGATGATTGTCTTGTTCGGACCAGCAGATATGCGCGCGCGCGGGTAGAGCGCCTGCAGCCGAGTCGCCAACGCCCTGGCATTAACCGTTCGCACTGGAACGGCCTCACTTACCGGACGCGTTGGATTCTGGACGTCGATGCCCTGAAGCACACCGCGCATTGCCTGGACGACTTCAGGCGTTGCAATGACAATAACCGCGTTGGCTGAGCTATCGACGTTTATTTGAGCGTGCGGGTATAGGCCTCGCAGGACTGAAGCTGCCCGGTCCGCAGAAATGACGGTGACTGGAATGACAGCGGGTGCGATGCCCGGGGTAACGCTTGGCACCGCGCCGGTGGTACGAATCGGGGCGCTCGAACCAATCACGATGACGTTGCCGCTGCGGTGGATGCGGTATCCAAATTGTGAGGTCAACGCCTCGAGCGCTTGATCGAGCGTCACGTCGTGCAACGTCATGCTCACGCGACCCTGCACGTCATTGCCGACTACAATGTTGATTCCGACTTGCCTGCCGAGTTTGAGAAGTACATCGCGTAACGGTTCATTCTCGGCCGTAAGTGAAATGCGCCCGGCGGATTCGCTTATGGTCGCGGCAGTCGTCGACAATGGCGCAAATACGGATGGAAGCACAAGTGCCACAGCGAGAACAACCACGATGATTCGAGCGATCTTCAATGCCGCCTCGAACGAATAGCGCACCCCTGCGAGGTGGGCATCCCACATTCGCCGCTGGACCCTCTTGCCCTATCGAATAAATATCCTTCGTCTACATATTCCGGCCATAGGCTAGGGCTTAAGTTTGCGGACTTCACTAGTGGCCCCGCGACGTCTCTCTGATAGACTCAAGCGTGGAGGCATACGCGTGAGAGCCTTGTTTCGCTCCAAGAACCGGTATGTCGTTGTCGCCGCTTTGAAGCTGGCGATGTTTCCGCAATGGCGCGGCGAGAGGGCAGGTCAGCATCTTCGAGGTGAGGCCTTCTGTACCGCTGCCGTTGAGCGTATTGCAATTCGATCGACAGGATCTGCTCAACGCGGCTTACGCGGCTGGCGAGGTTGCGGGCAAGTCACCCCAGCCAAGCCATCTCTGAGGCAAAGATTGTGGGATTTTTCCCGCACTCGAAATCGTCCGTAGCGAATTGGTCGCGAGGTCTAAATGGAGGTTGACCCTTGTGAGTATTAACTCGATGGTGGACGTTAGCGTGGTGAAGCACCTAGCGAAGCAAGACCCCAAGACGAGTAATGCGACTCTGCCTTTGAATCTAATGGCGCTCACCGGCGCGCTGGATTCCGGAACGCCGACACCACTGGCGATTCAACAGGCCGGAAGCAAGGCGCTCCAAGGTGATTGGGACCGTATCACGACCTATATTCCGTCGGAAGTTATCGGCGCGTATTTGGCCATACTCAACATCGTCCCGGGCCCTTACGCAACCACTTGGGATCCGTGGGCGTTTTACGTTCTGTTGGCCTTGACGCCTATTGCGGTCGTAGCGGGTGTTGCGGGCAAGATAAGAAGCGCGACTGGTAAACTGCCGCCTATCAAAGCATACTCGATTTTTCCGATACTTGCGGCGCCCGTCGCGTTCGCTGCGTGGGGTCTGGCCATAAGCCTAGTGGACCCAAGATACTCGCTGCTTGGTGCGACCCAAGTGCCGTCGTTTGTGGGCGTTGGCTATCGTTGGGGCTTCCCTGATACTCGGTGAGCTTTCAAAGCTGTTTGATTGAGCAACTCGAGTGCGCCCTTTTATGAAGGGACTCTTAAATGAACCGCTTTGTCATCGTGGTGTTTCTCATGAGCACTCCTTTGAGCGCTTGCAATCAGAATATCAACCTCGCCTCCGGACAGGATTTACCCCAGGCGGCTGCACGCCAGGAGAGACCTTTTATCGACTTGGCAGCGGGATCTCTATGGCAGTTGTCAACGGGCGCGACTCTTGGAATCTCATCTCATCACTTATCTGCGCCGGCGACCACGGTGTATATTGGCTGCGCCATGGACGGACGCGTCCGCGCTGCACTACTTGTGTTCTTATCGGGTCGCTCAAGAGGTCTTGCGTGATTAGGAAAGGATAAAACCGTGGGCTACGCTTTCAAACGGTCAACGCGTCGGTGCGTCACTGTGGCAGCCGCGATCGTCGCCCTGGGTGCGGTCTTCTGTGCTCCCGCTCCAGCCTTCGCGCAACAGAAACTCTACTTTTCGGTTGCGCAGGAGCGTACTTCTAAGGATCACGTAATCGTCGAGAAGCCTCGTGGCACCGTGTCACTCGAAATCGTCGGTATCAACGGCTTCAAGTACAAGAATGCGATGGTCACGACGACAGTTCAGGCGCTGGCGGGTCCAGATTTTACGCCGCTTCTTGGCAACATCCAGAACATGCTTCCGCTAGGGCAGATTTTCGCCCCTCTAGGGTCGTGGTGGAAGGGCGCGGTCCATCCCGGCTTCGCGGTAGAGGCCGCTCGAACAGCGTTGAAGCAGGCCAAGGTTGAGCACCGGTGCGACAAAGGTTTGGATTTCGCTTGCGCGCGACGAGTAGTCGAACTTCTTGAAAGTGAGCGGGCGACAATATTGCAGGCCTTCGAAACTAGGCGCCAGGCCCTTAGCAAGCCTGAGGGCTTAACTACAAGCGCCAGTAGCACCGTTGACAAAGCCGCATTGATGCCCGCAAACGTCGACGCCGATAAGTTCGCCCGCCAATTCTCCGAGGTAGTACTCAAGCAATATCCCGTCGCCGTACGCGCATGGAAACAGGTAAACGATCTCGGCGACGGTACCGATGCAACGGACTGCGTTCTTGGCCCGACGGACCATTTCTCATTCGACTGCGTCAAGCGCTTTCAGAAGCTCGAGCTTGCCGAATTTCGTCGGACGCTTACCCTGCAAAGCAAGCTTACTCCATTCGAATATGAGCGGATCAAGGACGCGCTGGAGCCGCTAGACGTTTCTGCGTACGCGCAGGACGGTTTAGCCGGATCGCAGATGAGGTCGGCATACGCGCAGCTGAAGGGCACGCTTGATGACCTGCTACTTGGGGAGTCGAGCAGTACGGCCGAGCCGGTGTCTCAACCCAAAGCGACGCCGGCGCCTGAGCCGGGTGCTCACTACAAGAGTCAATTTGTGCTGGAAGCCACGGGAATCGGTTGCGCAAAAGGCCTTGGCTTCAACGGACTGAGCACGTCCATCTCGGTGAGGGCCGAGGCGCGGCAGCAAAGTAAACCAGCACTTGCTCAAGACATCGTTACGATTGATTGCCCAAGCCGGTTTGCAGTGAGCGCGGGCGCTGGCTATAGCACGTTGCCCAACATCGACTATCAGGCTCAAGGCGTGCTCGCCATCGTCAACGGCAAGCCGGTAATTGATCACTATGTCGTCGCGTATAAGGTGAATAGCCGCGCCAGAACTGTTGGCGCGGCCCTTGCGCATTTCGATGTCGCAAGCATCGGAGGCGGATCCGGTGCTCCCCATCTCAACTTGACCGCTGGCGTCGGCGCCTCCAAGAGCTCCATCGATCTGCTCTATGGCTTCAGCGTCGCTTTTGGGAAAAGGGCTTTTCTGAACGTGGTCGAGCACGTGGGTAGTGTCACTCAACTCCATCCCGGCTTTTTCGTCGCTCAGACGATCCCAGCCAATTTCTCTCCGCCCACGCAACAGTTAACGACGACTAAACTGGCCTGGCTGTTAACTATTTCAACCGGCAAGTAAATAGGAAAACCTTTTGCGGCTGCGAACAGACGCAACTAATGCGAGCCGGCACCCACGAGTTTCTTGACCATACGACTGCACACGTCGGAGGAACCCTATGCCGAGAGTCGTCGTCGCCGGATCCGAAAACGACACTTCGTTCGCTGTCATTGATTTCACCAACCCGAATGCTCCCAGCGTCAAGTTAGTCGACCCGGGCTTCGCCTCTGGCTGCCACGTGACCATCAACGGGAATAATGCCGTCGCGGGCAGTGTACTCACCAGCAAAGTGCGACTCGTCGATGTCTCCAATCCCGCGGTTCCCGCCTTGCGCGGCACCATCGCGACGCCGTTGAACGGCATCGGAGCGATCGCGATGCGCGGGTCGCGCGTTGCGGTGGGAGAGTTTGTCAACAATTTCAAAGCACGGGTATCCCTGCTCGACTTCTCCAATCCCAACGCGCCCACCGTGATTGGCACTGCTGCAACACCGCTCGCCTCCAATCCCAACACCGCCGTCGGATCGATCGCCTTCCTCTCCGACAACGTTGTGGTCGCCTCGGGGCCGAGCGATTTCGAGATCGTGCAGGTCGATTTTTCAAACCCGATGGCCCCCGTCGTCACGAATTTCAATCCGGTATTGGCGGGTCCGCCCGTCATCGATTCCGACAGCGCCGTGATTGCCGCCGGCGACAGCACCAGCGGTATTCTTAAGTTGTTCGATGTCAACAAGGCGCTTATCGCCTCGGTGAATACCATGCTGCCCGGCATCACCTCGGTGGCGGTCTCCAATCCGCTAGTTCTCGCGGCCAGTGCCAACAGCTTCAACTCGGACAAGGTCGACTTCGGCGGCCCCAGCGTCAGTTCGTTCAACCCGAATCTCGCAGGCGGCTCTACTACCGCAATCGAGGGGAAAACGGGGGCATGTGGCGCGATTCTGGGTTCGAGTGTCGCACTGGTCGATCTAACTGGCGCGCCAGCCGTACTTGGGACCGCCAACGCAGCGGTCGCGTCGATTTCCACGCTGGCGATCAGCACCTTTGCGGGGCCAGGCGGGCCGCAAGTCACGGTCAATCCGCTTGCTTTGGTCTTCGGCGCCGTCAAGGTTAACACTCTCCAGTCCTTGATGTTCACCATTCACAATGCTGGCGGCGGCAATCTCAACATCAACAACCTGCACAGCTCCGACCCGCGCTTCACTTTCAGCCCCGGCGGGCCGTTCAATCTCGCGGGTGGCGGGAATCAGGTGGTTACGATCACCTTCAAACCCACTGCCGAGGCACCGTTCAGCGGCAACCTGATTTTCAGTACCAATGACCTCGCGCATCCCACCGTCACCGTTCCTTTGTCCGGCGTTGGCGGGCTTCCCCACATCAGTGTGTCGCCTTTGAACCTAGACCTGGGCAGCGTGGCGGTATGCCTCTCGGGCTCGCTCCCGGTCAACATCAAGAACACCGGCGCCGTGCCCCTGACGGTGAGCTCGGTGACTACTAGCGGTCCGCCATTCAGCGCGGCGCCCGGGAATCTCGTCGTCAATGCCGGTGCCACCGCGCCAGTGACAGCAAAATTCACGCCATCGGCGATCGGGCCGGCGGCCGGCACGCTCACCATCACCTCGGACGATCAGACCAACCCGGCGGTCAACGTGGCGCTGAACGGTACGGGTCTTCCCACGCCGCCGCCAGCCATCGCAGTCAGTCCCAACCCGATCAACTTCGGCGCCACGCCTGTGCAGTTCTACATCGGACGGCGTATCACAATTGCCAACACCAGCCCGTGCCAATCTCTCTTCGTGACGCTGACCTCCAACGGCGCGCCCTTTTTCGTCACCGATGTCGATCCCACCACGCTGCCGCCGGCGTCGCTCACGGTTTCAGGCAGCGTTCCGGCAAACGCGTCCAAGCGTTTCGTGGTTGTCTTCGCGCCCACGGTCCTCGGAGCGTCCAATGGGACCTTAGCGATCACGAGCAACGACCCGATTAATCCGAAGGTGAATGTTCCGCTCAGCGGCATGGGCGTCCAGCTCAATCCGGCATCAGTGGAGCTGGTACTAGATCGTTCCGGCAGCATGTCCGCACCCGCGCAAGGCGGGACCAAGATGGACGGGCTGAAAGCAGCCGTGCACCTGTTTGCGGATCTCATGATTCCAGGCCAGGGTGACGAAATGGGGTCGGTGGAATTCGATGACGCAGTAAACGTGCTCACGCCGTTTGGCTCTTACGACACCCCGAAGCGAGATGCCATCAAGAACGACGCCGACACGCTGACACCGCGCCACCTTACGTCGATCGGCGGCGGGCTGCACACCGGGCAGGCGCAGGTTGTTGCCGGGACGACAGGGCGCAAGGTCATCCTCGTGTTTACCGACGGCATGGAAAATACTCCCCCGATGATTGCCACCGAGGAGCCGCCCATCCTCGCCGCTGGAACCGAAGTGTACGCCATCGGCCTGGGCCAGCCTCAGAATATCTCCGCCGCAGCGCTGAGCATGCTGGCCGCCTCGTCCAATGGAAACTTTTTCCAGACGGACGACACGCTCATCCTGCGAAAGCATTTCGTGCAGGTGCTGGCCGACGCATTTCGCCAGAACATGGCCCAGGACCCCGTATTCGCGATCGCTCAAGGCGCCACCAAGAAGATCCCGGTCTCCATCACGCAATGCGAACGCCGCATCACGTTCGTGCTCAACTGGGACGATGCCGGTTCTCAAGTGGATCTCAACGTGCGCGCTCCCGACGGCACGCTGTTCACGCCCAACTCGCCGAACCAAAACCAGCTCGTGCGGTATGGCGATTTTCCCGGGTATCGCTATTACCAGATCGCGTTTCCGCCACTGGATCCCGGCTCGGGGCTGACCATCGGTCCGTCACAGTTGGGCCAGTGGGTGATGGAGGTGCGCGGCTCGGCGCTGGCCGGTGCCAGCGAGCGCTGTACTACCAGTGTGGTGGTGGAAAGCCAGCTTGAACTCCGTGGCATCGTTCATGCGGTGGACATTGGCCAGCCCATCCAGATTGAAGCGACGATCACGGATCACGGTTTGCCAGTGACCACCGCCGAATTGGTGGTTACGCTAACGGCGCCCCAGAAGTCGCTTGCCGCGGTCTCCACGCCGCCGGTCATTCTCAAGGCACTGGATGCCGACAAGCACCCCATTCCCGCGGGGAAGATCCCGCTAATTCCCGTGAAGAAGACGAAGTACAGGATGAAGCCGGGTAAGGAATCGCGGCCCTTTACGCTGACTCTGCCGGCACCGCGACTGGACGGGGTGTATCAATTCGAGTTTCAGGCGAAGGGGCAAGCTTGCGGGGGCGCTTTCGACCGTTACCGGGAATTCTCGCTCTACATCGGACGCAAAGCCCACGACCGGCGCACCGGCCTGACGGTGGAGTCAAGCGGACCCACTAGCGCCGTGGTGACGGTGACGCCGCGCGATTCCCGCGGTGAGCCGCTTGGCCCAGGGCTAGCCTCGCTGTTGAGACCCGGTCTCAAGGGCGGCACAGTGTTCCCCGTGGTCGACCGGCGCGATGGTTCCTACGCATTTCGCGCTTCGTGGCCAGGGAAGCGGCCACCGACGCTAAACCTGAAACTCGGCGACAAGATGTTATCCGTTCCGTTGGCGCCGAAACAGAAGCGCTGAGCCCATGCGCGGATCAGAGGCGCTCGCGCCTTTAACGTGTTCGGGAGCCGGTCGAGCTTTGCCGCGCGCCTCAATGCAGGCCGCGCAGGTATTGTAGAGCTTCCCGTCCGCGTAGGGCGCGAGCTTCCACTTAGCGCCGTTGCCGGCCATGGTTGCCTTGCACCTGCTGCCGCCTGAGGGATGCGTTCCGCCGTTGCATCCGGAGCACGCGCAGATTGGGTCGCCGGTCTGCGCATCCACGAGAGTGTTCAACATACCGAAAACGTTCGGTCGCTCGACATTTAGGTCCTAGAGCGGAGGGGCGGCGCTTCTCAGACTAGATACGTAGCCAGAATCCGCCTAACATCGGTTAGCATTCTTTTCACGTCTTCCAAGAGGTACTTCGAAAAATGCCCATGATCGGCGTCATTTCGTAACGTTGCCCAGGACTGGACTTGCTGCTGCTCGCTACGCGTATACACGTTGTTTGTAGCGCACTTGTTATTCAAAGCACTCAAGTCGTCTCTCGATGACACTTTGATTGCGTTGTTTACAGCGACACGGCGAAGCCCATTTTCAAGCACCGCGCCAATTAGGGAGGCGGCCGCGTCCTTGTAACCGTTGTCCAGAAGATGTGATGCCATATCGAGAAAGTCGCCAAATACCGCAGCCGACACCAAATCTTCGACGCGTGTTAAGAAACCTTTTTGAAGATCTTCCGAAAGGCTTCTCATTATTGCCAGGCCGCTCTTCACACTAAACTTGTATGCGGAGCCAGTCACCTGATTAAAATTGATGTAATAGATGTGATCGGGGCCGACTAAATTGATCAAATAGCTCTGGACCTGGGTTCTCCAGCCGTTGAATTCAGCCAAATCGACGTCGATGCCGCTGGAGGGGCCATGGGCAAGAAGCCCCCTACCTCGTTCATGAAGCGTGTCCAGCCGCTCAAGCAACTGTTCGATATGCTTCATTGCGACTCACGCTGTCGGCAAGCGCTGCATGAATCTTGGTTGGCAACGATGCACTGTAACTCCCTCGTCTCTCGCTAACACTTGAGTCATTTGGGAGATTCTTCATGCTTGAGAGCAAAGATTGGACCGTAGAAATCCGTCTGGCCTATGATGTGAAGGCCAGCAGCGCGGAACAGGCTCTCGGGGCCGTGTTGCCGCTTTTGTCTCTGGGCCCCGAGCGCTACGGTGCGCAACCAAGAGTTGCAGACTACACTGTTCGTGAGATTGCCCCGGAGGCGCTTGCCGTGCTTACCACCGACGATCCGTTGCAAGGCTTGGTCAAGCCAGTCTACACGGCCAAGGAAGCCGCCCAAATACTTGGGATAAGTCTCAACAACGTCTACACGCGCATTCCGAGTATGAGCCTCGGCCGACTACGTCGCTTTTCTCGGGCAGCGATCTTGAGGGTCCTGGAGCACGGCGTAGACCGTGAACCGGAGCCGAAACCAGAGCCCATAAGGCACGATCGAACGCTTCGACGGGAAATGCCAGCGAAAATCGTTCGGTCAAGAAGGCAGAAAACCGAAAGCCCCGTCGTCTCAATAACCGAGGCGGCAAGGATGTTGCGGATCTCCGCCGCCAAAGTCCGCCAGCTGCTCGAGCAACGGAAAATCTACTACTCCGAATACTCTGGGAGGAAAACCATGCCCAGGCAGGCCGTACAGAACTACATTGACGGTCTCACGCCACGGGCGTTCGTCGAGGCGGAACTTGTCGGCGCCGAGGACGACCCTATGTGGAGGAACGACCGGGAGGGTTTGGAGCAATTTGCCGCAGAGTGGCGGGCTCAATGGCCCGACGAGCTATTTGACCGTCAGTCCGCCGCGCGAGGACAGCTAGGGCGCGAATCTGGTGATGGGGACACAGGCGGCTCGGTCGAATAACTTCTACTGGGCCGCGCTCGGCGTGCACGACAAGCTTTGGGAACTAGTTAGCCGATTGATCGGCGGACGCTTCTTCTTTTACGCCGGCTTCGATTGCTTTCTTCTTGATCACCTCGGCTGAGGCTATCGCTGCTTTCTTGACGTTGACGGCGGCTATGCTGATGATAAGCACCACAAGTACTAGGGCGAGTGGCCAAAGGGAGGCCAAAAGGATATCGTTCTGCTGGGCGTGCCATAGCTCGGTTGGCGGTGTAGCTGTAGTAGTGTGACCGGCTCCCAGGACGAGCATCACCCGTTTTCTGCTTTGGTGGCGTTCGGATTCGCGTTGGTTGCGGCGCCAGAATCGGGTTTGGTGGCGTTCGGGCTAGCGCCGGTCGTGGTGCCGGGATTAGTATCTCCGGATTTGGGTTGCATTCTTATCGGCGGATTGTCTCGGTCGATGTTGTCCACGGTGACGCCGCGAACGCCCTTCTCGACCAACGGCTGCTCGCTCTTCCTTGGCGTGATGATCTCACGTAGTTTCTGAATACCAGGGTTCTTGTTTCCTTTGCTATCTGAAGCCATCAGCGTTCTCTCCTTTACTCAAAAAACTCGATTGTGTCGATTTCGCCACCGCTGACCAGAAATCCGGCAGAACCTTTCACGCGGTCTCCAAACCCGGTTTCATCTACTTCGTACTGTTCCCTGACATATAGCTGTTCAGGGGCCGGGTATGATGAAGACCACGACCCTTTGCCATAGATACCGCCAATGTAACCGCCGCTCTTTAGCTTGACGCGCACCCGGTGGGCATGCTGGTCAGCAAAGAACTTGTCCCACGGCGTAGCTTCGGGCTCGAGCAAGTACGAGAGCACTTTAGTCGTTAGGATTCTGTCGCGCCAGTAGTCCCACTTCCGGGCCAGCAATATGATTGGCGGCCAAAGAATCGGCAATATCAGAACGACAACGTAGGCGGCTATGAGGCGCGGTACACCCGCCGGCGCGACGAGAACGATCCACCCTGTCAGGGCATAGTGGATTGCGCTGTAGGCGATCACCTCTGGAAGCCGCTTCGTGAAATCGGAGTTGTTAGTTGCAATGAAGAGTCCGTAAACGCTCATTGAAATGAATCCTGGCACAAAAAAGACCAGAAAAAGCAGCAACTTGTCTGTGCTCCATATGTCACCCATACAGCTTATTTCCCCGAATGCCGCCCGGTACCATCGCGGGGGCTCAAACATAGCGGCCTAAACCCACCGCGCGCTAACGGGGCGAGATAAGGGTTCTTATCTGGCCAGCACGCTGACTCGGGCAGTCCGAGAGCCCTGGCTGGCAGAATCGAAGCTGTCCTAATTCCTCTACGCCGGATTGGTCTCGCGAATGATCTAGGATCTGAAAAGTTCGGCGTTCAGCCGATTGACGGCGTCCTGAAGGATTGGTATGGCCGACGCCTGGTCATCGGCGTTGTGCCCTCTTGCTTAATGTGGCTGACAGCGTCGGCCTCATATCCAGGATCCTATACTTTGAGTTTGCGCGCGCCTTCAAATCGAAGGGCGGCAACTCGCGTCACCGCCCCGCGCGCGTGCCGACTACTTTCGATCAGGCTACCACAAGCTCACGGGCCGGCTCGACCTTTATTTCGATCTTGCCCCTCAACTTGTCGATGATCTGATCGACGCGGTTTACGGTGATCCCGTGATACTCGTTGCGCTCGTCGCGAGACACCTGGCTCTCATCTACACCGAGCGCCTCAGCCAACTCGCGTTGAGTTATGCCGGCCGCAATTCGCAGTCCGATTAGCAGACGGCCCACGCTGTTGAATGTCGTGGCCACCTGGACGTCGCCACGCCTAGCCTGCGTGTACCAGTCAACCTCGTCCTTCAGCTGCTCGAACAGCGTGTACTGGGGTGCCATGGCTCGAGCGACCTCCTCAGCCGATCGGCCCTGCTTTCGCAGCTTCTGTTCGCGTCCCTCGATGGCTTCGCGATCGTGTTGCAATTGTTGGAGTGCGACGTTGTATGCTGCGTCCGTCTTGATCATAGGCGCGCCTCCTTTAGCAACTTGACGATACCCTTTGGTTTATCGGTCGCTTTTTGTCGTCGGAATAGCGTCGGAATGTGCTGGTCGCAACCATCCGGAGGCTGGCCCTGCCAGTGCGGAAACATGTCCACCCGATAGATGTGCCACATCGGCAGCTCGGCTTTTGTGGAGTCGGGGTGACGTCTACGGGCCCGGTGATCCCAAGTCCAGCACTTGTAGGGGTCGATGCCGTTGAGCCGCATCTCAAGATCGCCCGTCATCAGATCGAACAGCTTGCACGTGAAGTAGCCGTCGATGTCGTTCGGGTGGGGCCGGTCTTCCACGAAAGAGCCATCAACGAACACATCCGACACACCCACGGACCACAACTGCTTTACAACGACGCTGAGATTCTTGAGAAGCTTGAGGCGCCACGCCACGTCATACCCTTCCGACGTACCGCCGGCACCAAAGCGCGAGCCCTCTAGCTCGCGAAGTGTCATTGGGTAGTCATCCGGAGGCAAGACGCCATCCGCTGTGAACGCGGGAAGGCTGGCGGGCACATTCCCAGTCTACCCCGACTTGACATAGAAGTCAAGTTAAGTAATACTGAGTGTGTAAGGGCGGCTCGAGGCGAGCGCGCGATCCGGCGGCGGGCTGGGCGCCAACGACAAGGAGAATTCGCGACATGAACGACGATCTGAACAAGCTCATCAAATTCGGGTTCGCCCTGGGCGGCGCGATCACCGCAGTCTACGGTCTCTACCGCATGGCCAAGAGATACGGATGGATCGAGTGACCCCGATCAGGCGCGGGGCGCGACCTAGCATGGCAAACTTCACCGTGCGCGTGGAACTCCACCGGGCGTCGGTCCTCGACTACGAAGTGCTGCACGCCGCAATGGAAGAGCGCGGTTTCAGCCGGACGATCGCCGCCGACTCCAACGAGACGTACAAGCTACCCACCGCTGAATACACCATCAGCGGAACGGACAGAGGACAGGTCCTCGCTCAGGCTAAGCGCGCCGCGGGCGACACGGGAAAGAGCTTTGCTGCCCTCGTCACCGAATCCGCCGGCCGCACGTGGCACGGCTTGGAGAAAGGTTGAGGTAACGACAACGTGAGCGAGGCCTGGAAATCGTTCTTCACCGCCCGAAACGCGGGCGACCCTTTTGCTCATCCAGTAAATCACGATCGACTGTTTCGTGAGGCTCTTGCCTCGCTTTTCGATGCGCCGCGGACCCCATCTCCCCTGCAGGCTGCTCTCTCACAGATGTTGCAGCCCACGCTTCTTCTGTGGGCCAAAAGCGCCGCCGGTTGGCACGACCTTCACCTATCCGATGTATCCGCGCTGAAGGTTTCCGGAGTTTACGTCATTTGGAGGGCCTCAGATGGCGTGGTCCTCCGAGTTGGCCAAGGCGATGTCGCTGCGCGCCTGTCTGCTCATCGAAAAGACCTTCAAGTTCTACTGCTTTCGATGTCTTCCAGACTGCGGGCGACGTGGGCGCCTGTATCGTCGTTCCAGATGGACGGCGTTGAGTGATACCTTGCCGAGCAGTTTCGACCACTTATCGGTGGCCGTTTTCCGACTGCAGCGCCGATCCATGTGAACCTACCCCAATAGCGAAACCCAGATGCTTAGGCGGTAACGAGGATGTCGGTTAGGCTCTATACGGAAGACGCGGCCGGGCTCCTAGATGCGATCAAGGGCAGCATCGACGAGGGTCACATCGAAACATGGGACTACGATGAAGACGGTGATTTTACGCATACACCGGATCAATGGTTCGAGACTGCTTGGCTTCGACCGTCCCTCGAGGACGATTCGCTGCTCCTCAACATCTTGCCACCCAAAGGCGTCAACATTTCGAGTGAAGTCTACGCCGTTTACCACGGCCGTTTTATCGAAATGGCCATTGAGCATTTTGAAGACTGGATTGGCGACGCAGTCGCAACCGCTGCGGTCGATGACGGTGATGTCGTCGCTTGACGGCGCGAGACAGGTAGGCGTGCTCCGGTGAGCTTCGGCGCGCTTCCTGCATTCCATAGTGGGGCGATAACTGAAGACGCAATTCGGGCTTTCCTCACGCGAACGCACGCTGAAAGCGCTAGGGCGCCCATTATTGGTCCAAATCAGTATGGAGCCTTTCCCGGATCATGGTTTAGCGGATTGCTCCAAGGAGAAGCTCTCCTGATTGTTCCGGACACGATGGTGCTCCTTAAGGACATCGGGCGGGCGTGCACCAGAGCAGGGCGGACAACGCTCATAACGGCTGCGAATAGCGGAGCTCTGCGGCTTGTCTGCGCCCAACATGTGTTGGATGAGGTTCTCCGACACAGTGAAGAACGGGCCGCCTTCTACAAGGTTCCCCACGAAGTCTATTTGGCTCGTTGGAGCGACGAGTATCTTCCTCTTATACGAACGGTTCGAGATGACGAGTTGTCCTTGAGATTGCTTGCTCCGAGCGAAGTGGTGCGCGTCAAAGCGTTAGGAGCCTCGCGCGACGTTCCATCGGTAATTCTCTCGCTCGTCCTTGGTGCGTTTTACGTGACCTTGGACCGCGCCGCGCGGTACGCGGTCTACGCTGAAGATGCTGACAATGAAGACCTTCTAAATTGGCTGCGAGTGCTTATGGACGGCAGCAACGCCAGCGAAATGGGCAAGATGTTGTTCGTCGTATTGGCGGTGCCCAGTCTAGCGGCCAGCGGCCTATTCCATGGGATTCGATCGCTGGCCAAGAAGCATCCATGGGTTCTAGCCGCGATCGCCGGCGGCATCGGATTGCTCGCCTTCCGAACGGCTCCCGAGACTTACAGGAAGATCGGCAACGGCCTGCTCTTTGCTTTGTCATTGTTAGCTGATCTCTATCGTCCATACTCCGAGGCTCTGGATCGCTTCAGAAAAATGGCTCCGGAGATCCCAACGTGGTGGGAACTGAGTCAGACTAATGAACGCGGGTCGGTTCTTGCAAGGGCCTGCCTCCATACGCTCGCACGATCGCCGCGCAGCTTCATTTCTGCCCAAGAGCTGGCAGGCGCACTCCCGACATTGGGCGTTGGCAAAGACGCGCAACTCGTCCGCGAGACGCTGCGCAGCCACTGCTGCTTCGCTCAACCGTACAGAGGACGGTGGCAAGTGGGACATCCGGTTCGCATACCGTCGCGAATGGTCTAGGATCTGAAGACTTCGCATCGGGCACTCCTCGCGGCCGGATAGCGGCAGTGCCCGACCTACGAAATCTCAAGCCCCGTAATCAGGCTCTCTTCCGTAATTGCCATCTTCATCCACCCAAACCTGAACTTCACGGTCATCGGTTTACGCGACAAAAAATCGGTTCCATTTCGTCGGTATATTCATTGGGGTTCCAGATGGTGAACCGCCAGCTCGGGAAGACGCGCCAGACGGTCTGGTCAACGACGAAACGCGATAATACGATATGTGCCAGGATCGCGCTGATCAGGGGCCAATCTAAGCGCCCCTGTTTATCGCGGGGGATTATAATAACACCTGAGTTCTTCTCCCGCTCAACCGACTGCGGGTCGACGAACCTTCGATCGTGTGTTATCAGAACTCTGTCTTGTCGCTTAGCCTCAGCCAGTACATCTTCATCGCTGCTGGTTCGCATGGCCGGTGAGAGCTGCACGGCGCTCGCACCTGCGCCTTGAATGAATCTCAGCAATTCGACATCGACATCATTATCCAACAAAAACCCCGTGGGACCGCTGTGGTCTTCGTCAGCGTCGGTCGCAAGGGGAGCCCAATGATACACAGACAATTATTCAACGACCAAATGATGGCGCCTGGCGGCGCTGCGCGCTGGCCGCGCGTCCGCTGTCGGGGCGAATTGGCTGCGCACCGCATGAGGTTCTGCAGCGATGCGTGTGGGGAAGCGTATATGCACCGCCTCGCATCACCCCGTGACGTACCCCTTAGGCTGGCATAACAGACTACTCCAGACGAACCAAGGGTACCTCAAGACGACCAAGAAAAAATCATCCCCGCGTGAAGGGGGATGATTAACAGTCAGACGCTCTACCAGCTGAGCTATCGGGGAATGCTGGCGACGCCGCTATCTTTGACGGGGTTCTGGCCGATTCCGCCTCACGCGAGCCGAAGATCAGTTGCGGCCTTCGTCTCTTGATCGTGGTATTGGACGAGCTCGTCGAAATCGGCGGACGCGCTTCCCGTGCCGACCGTCGTCACGTAGCGGCATGTCGCGAAGGCAGCGGTTTTCGCGTTGTAGTCGGCCTCCCAGCGGCGGCTCCGCTCGAGGTCCTCTGGTGTCTCAAATGGGAACTCGACGGGCGGGTTCAGCATAGCACAACGCCACGGTTTGGGCGTCAGGCGCGCCCGAAAACACTCCTGCGATCGACACAACCGCACGTAGAGAGGATCGCAGTCGAATTCCGTGAGCAGCGCTTCCGCCTCCGAACTGGTCGCCTCAAACGGTGCGCTGGTGATCAAGAGCCGATACCCGGCTGCCGTCTGGTAGACCCGTGCAGAGAGGTCGTGGCGTTGCGCCACCTGATTCATCGCTTCGACGATCGGGTTTGAAGGCGGCGGCCCAAGTTTCGGCTTTGGGAAGAGCGATGAGACCATTTTCCCGAGCGCCGCGCCCGCATTTGATGGCGCGCCCTTGCGGTCCACATCGACGAACATGAGCCGGTCGGCGTTGAGCACCAGCGCTCCGTACACGTTGCGTGTCACGATCGCGCATCGCTCCCCGTCAGTACCGTTGAACTCGCGGATCACGGGTTCGGGCAGCGGGCGGTCGCCGTAGGGATAGCGTTGCTTCGATTCGTCCTTGGAGGCGATGCGCTCGGCGACACGCTGGGCGATCTCTTGTGCGCGCGTGCGGGCCGAGTCTAGGCTATCATCGGACCAGCCGCGCGCTTCGACGCTGATGGTCTTGCCGTCGGAAGTGGTCGTCTCTCCCTGGGCGCGCGTCCAGTAACGGGCAAGTTTCATATCAGTGCTCCGGCGATTCTAACGTGTGAGGCTCCAGCCGTACTCCAGCAGCGGCTTTACTTTCTTCGCGAAAGCGACGGCACGCGTGATGAGGCGTGGACTGCCGACGTCCCCATCGGTGAGCTGTTCGCTTGCCATGAAGGATTTCAAGCGGAAGTAGTCCGCGATCGGGCTTTTCGCGTACGCCTCGAAGCCTTTTGGCATGCGCTTGAGCGCCGCGTCGGATTCTTTGGCCGTGCGCACGTGCGCGCCGTTTCGTTTCAGCGCCTCCAGCACGCGTTGGAACTGGGCGGGCTTGGCGGCCATCGCTTCGCGCCAGCGCTGCAACAAAGGCGCGTCGATCTGGTAAAAACCGGCTGCGAAGAACGATTCTTTGGGCTGGATGTGGATGTAGAGCCCGCCCGGCGTGTCGCCTTCGCCATGCGTCAGAAAAGCGCCGAGATTCGTCTTGTATGGACTCTTGTCCGCCGAGAAGCGGATGTCGCGGTAGATGCGAAACGTGCGCCCTTTCGTATCGGAGCCCAGCGGGATTTTCGCCTTGCGCATCGCGGCTGAGAGATCCGCGACCATCGCGCGCCACGGTTCGAGTAATTCCCGCTCGAAGATCGGTTTACGAGAATAGAACCAAGCGCGCTCGTTGTTCTTGGCGAGATCGCGCAAGAAGCGCAGCGCCTCGGCGGAGTAGCCTTTGAACGCCATATCTAAATCCTATCGGTAGTTGCCGGTATGCCCCAGACTGAAGCGACCGGGCTGCGGAAAAAGGCAAAGCCCGTGAGGCCCGACGCCTACGCGGATGCGCTCGAGCACGGCGCCGCTTCGAGTATCCAGCACGTAGACCTCCCGATTGTAACGGCCGGACACCCAAAGTTGGCTACCATCAACCGACACGCCGCCCATGTCCGGGCTCCCGCTTGGGATGACCCACGTGTGCGTTACTTTGCGTGAAGCGAAATCAATCACGGAGATGGTATGGCCGAGCCGGTTCGTGACGTACAGCGAGCGCCCATCGCGGCTTAGGATCTCTCCGTGAGCGCCGGCCCCGGTCGGGATGTACCCGATGAGCTGCATGCGCACTGGGTCCACGAGCTGCACGCCGCCGAATTTTGAGTTTTGGTTCGCCACATACATGACTTGGCCGTCGGGGGAGAGGCGCACGTCGATCGGACTACCGCCGAGGTCCATTGCTGCGTCAACGCGGAGCAGGCGCATGTCGACTTTGATCAATGTGCCTGAATACTCGCAGCTCAAGAGAAAATAGCGTTCGTCCGCGGTGAAATCGCCGTGGTCCGCGCCCTTGCACGGCATCGGGATGCGCGCCAGCAGCGCCCACGACTTCGGATCCCGGATATCAAGTGATCGATTTCGCTCGGCGACGACGATCGCTTTGGAGCCATCCGGTGTGAAATACAAGTTGTACGGATCGTCCACTGGGATCGGCTGACCGGGGAGTCCGGTGCTTGGGTCGATCGGGATGAGGGTGTTGCCGCGCGTGTCGTCGACATATAACGTTTGCATGTCCCATGCCGGCGTGATGTGCTGCGGCTCGAAGCCCGCCCGGAACGTGCGAACGACCGTGAACGTATGCGGATCGATGACAGAGACGGTGTTCGAAATCGAATTCGGCACGTAGACGAGCGGGGTAGCGTCCGCCACCAAAGAGCTCAGCATGCCTTGGCGCGTTTGGGCGTAGACGTCGAGTTCAATGGGCATACGGGGTCTTAGCGTTTGTTGCGGGATTGCGGTCACCGGCGCCGGGAGTTTCGGAGCCGTAGCCTGCCCGGCGCAGCCCCCGCACAATATCACACTCGCCGCAATCGCAAACCAAAGGCGCGCTGCCATGACGCCAAGTTTTGGCGCGGGCGGGAGGTTACCTTGGGCGGTGTGAGCTCGACCGCGCCTTCGTCCGCTCGGGCTTCGATCAGCTGCTCGGGGCGACCGGCAATGGGGCAGATCACAAGTGCTGGCCGAGCGGCAAGAACGAAAGCGAGAACGGCTAGGGCGCGGCGAGCTTCACAATTTGATGCTAGCCGGACGAGCATAAGGAAGCCTGGGAAATTCAACAGACGCGCGTCTCGTCTAATCTTTGTCTAGTAACCGCAGCAGGATCCGCCCGCCTAGCGCGGTCAGAGCGAGCGCAAGCACGAACATCGCGGCAAGGAGTACTAAAGAGGCGCCGCCGCGTCCGAAGCCGCCGGTTTGGATTTCGGGGCCGTGGATGACGATGATGCCGATCGTCCAGATCAGCCCGATGACGATCATGGCCCACGCGCCGAGCCTGCCGCGCCGGCTGGCGTCGAACACGGCAAGCACCAGCAGCGCGTGAAGGCCGCCGACGACCAAACCCGCTTGAAGCATCGTGAGCCCGAGGCGCGCCGTTTCTCCGAAGGTCACGTCCTCGATGACGTGCGGGATCGTGAGCGCGATGAACAGCGCAGCTACTACGATCAGCGCTCGTTCCAAGGCTTTCACAAGTCCGCCGTCTCTTCTCGAGCCACTCGGATGCAATCGCTCACGCTTGCCCCGCGGAGGAAGTTACCGATGAGCCTGACGTTGGGAAGGCGCGAGAGGCCTCGCCGTATGCGCGCCACGCGTTCGGCGTGACCCAACGTGTATTGTGGGATGCCGGCGTCCCAGCGGAAACCGGCGACGATTTTCGCGGGACCTAAAGATCCCGCTCCACCTTTGTTGATTTTCATGATGCGGGTGAGCTCGGCGTGTGCGGTGCGCGCAAGGTCCTCATCGCTGCAGTTCGCGACGTCGGGGTCCGTCGCGCCGCCGAAAAAGGCCGTGACCAACACCTCGTCAGACGGGCAGCGGTCGGGAAACACGACGGAATTCCAAACCGCTCCCAACATGCGGACGCCTTCTTGGCGACAGGCAAGAAATCCGAAACCGTCCAGCGGCACGCCGACGGCCGCGCGCGGGTACGCGAGCGCCAACTGCGCCATCGGCGGCGTTTCGATCTCGCGCAGCGCCGCCGCTGCGTCGGGCTCCAGCAACGCGAGCAGATCGGCCGCGGCGGGCGCCGGCAACGCGACCACCACCCAGCGCGCCTCTATCGTGGACTCCGGCAGACCTTCACATTCGAGCGCAATGCTCGCGCCCTTTTGCGACAGCCGTTTCACCCGGACGCCGGTGCGCAACGCGTCGCCGAGCGCGCGCGCGAATGCACACACGAGCGCGCGGCTTCCCTGGATGAATCCAGCGGCACGGCGCTTGACCGCGCCCGAGCGCATGCGCCGCGCCGAGCCGACCAAGACGCTGCCATCGCGACGTTCGATCTCGCGCAGCAGCGGCGCTGTGCTTTGCATCGAGAGTCGAGCCGGATCGCCCGCGAAAATCCCGGAGACGATCGGCGCCACCAGCGCATCGACGACGTCGGGGCCCGCGCGCCGCTGCGCAAACGCGGCGATCGACTCATCCGCTACATCGATTCTTCGGCGAACGAATGGCTCCATCAAGAGACGACATTTCGCGCCGGTCGAGAGCAACGGCGTCTCAAGAAAGCCGGCAAGCGACGTCGGCATCGCGTTCAGCCGGCCGTGCCTGAAGATGTAGCGCCTCGCCGCCGCGCGGTCGGCGCTCGTGAACGCTCCATCGAGATTCAATTCGCGCACGAGTTCCAAGAGCGGCTCGGCTGTTGTGAACGTTTGCGGCCCGCGGTCGGCGACATACGGACCCTGCGCAGTTGAGCCGATGCAGCCGCCCGGTACCGGCTCCGCCTCGAACAGCGCTACGCGCCGGCCCGCCTTCTGCAGATAGTAGGCGGCGGTGAGGCCGGATATCCCGGCGCCGATGACGGCAACGTCAATATCTCCAAGTTTCATGCAAGAGCCCGCTCGGCCTGATTCGCCAGGCACGCGATGTACGACGGGTGGCATTTCACCGCGCAGACGCGGCCAAATTCAGCGATGCCGGCTCTCTCGGCGACCCGTGCATACTGGATGTCGATCTCGTTGAGCGTCTCGACGTGCTCGCTGACGAATGCGACCGGCACGATGCAGACCGCGCGCGCACCGTTGCGGGCGAGTCGCTCGAGCAGCACTTCGGTGGCCGGCGCCAGCCACTTGGCCGGTCCGAGCCGGCTTTGAAACGACAAATGGACCGGGCCTGGGTGTTCCAGCCGAGCGGACGCGGCGGCGACGGAGCGTTCGACTTGTTGGAGGTACGGGTCTCCGCGTTCGATGTAGCTCAGCGGCAGGCCGTGCGCCGAGAAGATCAGGTGCACGTCCTCTGCGGGCGTGCGGAATGCGGCCAGGTGGCGCCGGGTGAGCGCGACGAGCGCGTCGATGTACAGCGGGTCGTCGCAGTAATCGTGGACCGTCAGAAGTTCCGGCGCGTAGTCGAGCGCGTGCATGGCCCGTTTGAGCTCGTTGAGGCTCGAGCGCGTGGTCGAATACGAATATTGCGGATATAAAGGAAGGAAGACGAGGCGCGTCACGCCGTCCGAGCGCGCATGAGCCAGCGCTTGTTGCGAATACGGCCGCCAATTGCGCATGGCGAGGTAGACCGGGAGCGCCCGGCCGCGCCTTCGCAGTTCATCGCGCAACGCCTGCGCCTGCGCCTCGCTCTGCGCGCGCAGGGGCGAACCGCCCCCAATCGAGGCGTACAGCCCGCGCGAGTACGGAGCGCGCCATCGGGAGATCAGCCAAGCAGTCGGCTTCACCAAAAAACCAGGCACGGGGATGTTGTCGGGGATGAGGTCGACGAAAAAATTGAAGAGGAACGGGCGCACGTCGTCGAGCGTTTCCGGACCGCCCAGCTGCGCAAGGACGACCCCCGCGCGTTCAGCCGCGCGGTGCATCGACGAATGCCGCCGCGCACGCAAGCGGCGTCGCCGGCAAGATCCCGTGACCGAGGTTGAGGATGTGCCCGAGAGGCCCCGCGTCGGCGATGGTTGCGAGGGCTGCGGCGGTGACCAGCTCGGGCGTGGTCAACAAAATCGCCGGATCGACGTTGCCTTGCAGCGCGATATCGACACCGACTCTGCCGCGCGTCTGTGACAGCGCGATGCGCCAATCCAAGCTGAGGACGTCTGCGCCCGTGCGGTGCATCAGCTCGAGCACGCCGGCACAGCCGTTGACGTAGAGGATCGCCGGCACGCCGCTAGATCGCACGCGCTCGATCACCGCGGTCTGGTAGGGCAGCGCGAACTGCTCGTAGGCGCGCGGTTCCAGCTCGCCGGCCCACGTGTCGAAGACCTGTATCGCCTGCGCTCCGGCCGCCACCTGCGCCGCCGCGTATCGCCCTACCGTATCGGCGAGCTTGGTGAGCAGCGCATGCATGGCGCGCGGCTCTTCATACATGAAACGCTTAGTGATGGCGAAGCTCTTGGATCCGCCGCCCTCGAGCATATACGAAGCCAGCGTGTACGGCGCCCCGGCGAACCCCACCAGCGCAGCGCGGCCGTTCAACGCGCGCCGCGTCAGGCGCAGTGTCTCCATCACGAACGCTGTCGCGACATCCGGGTCGGGCACGCTCAGGCGCTCGATGTCCGCCAGACTACGCACCGGCTTTTCGAGCACCGGACCTGCGTCGCCGAAAGCCAGCGGCGCGCCCATCGCCTCGACCGGGATGAGGATGTCCGAGAACACGATGCACGCATCCATGCCGAAACGCTCGATGGGCTGCAGCGAAACCTGCGACGCCAGCTCCGGCGTCTTGCACAGCGTGAGAAAATCCACGCGTTCTCTGACGGCGCGATACTCGGGTAAATAGCGGCCGGCTTGGCGCATCATCCAGACCGGCGTACGATCGACGGGTTGACGCGCGCAGGCGGCGAGAAAGCGCTGCGGCGCGTCCATCAACTCAGGACGAGCTGCGGGAACTTCTCCTCGTCGATCTTGATGCCGGCGGCTTCGCGCAAGGTACGGGCCATGTCAAGCTTCTCCCACGGCAGATCCAGATCGGGGCGGCCGAAGTGGCCGTAGTTCGAGACCTGCTTGTAGATGGGCCGGCGCAACTCGAAGCGTTCGATGATCGCGCCCGGGCGCAGGTCGAAATGCTTGGCGACCAAATCCGCGATCGCATTCTCCTCGATGCGGTTGGTGCCGAAGCAATCCACATAGACGGAAACGGGGCGCGCCAGGCCGATCGCGTAGGCGACTTGGATCTCGCAGCGATCCGCCAGGCCCGCCGCGACGATATTCTTCGCGGCATGCCGCGCGGCGTACGCGGCCGAGCGATCCACTTTCGTCGGATCCTTGCCGGAGAATGCGCCACCGCCGTGTCGCGCCATCCCGCCGTAGGTGTCCGCGATGATCTTCCTGCCCGTGAGGCCGGCATCGCTAAGGGGTCCGCCGATGACGAAGCGGCCGGTCGGGTTGACGTAGATCTTCGTCTTCTTGTCGAGCAGATTGGCGTCGATGGCCGTGTCGATGACGTGCGAGATGATGTTGTCGCGGATCACGTCCATGGGGTACTTGTCGGCGTGCTGCGCCGATATCACGATCGTATCCACGCGCACGGGTTTGAACCCGTCGTACTCGACCGTGACCTGAGCCTTGCCGTCGGGCCGCAGGAAATCCACCGCGTTGGTCTTGCGAACGGCGGCGAGCGTTTTCGTCAAGCGATGCGCGAGCACGATCGGCATCGGCATCAGCTCTGGGGTCTCGCGGCAGGCGAATCCGAACATCATGCCTTGATCGCCGGCGCCGATCGTGTCCAGGTCGCTCCCGCCTTTGAGCCCGCCTTCCTTCACTTCGAAGGCCTTGTCGACGCCCATGGCGATGTCCGGCGATTGCTCGTCCACGGACACCGAGATTCCGCACGTGTCGGCATCGAAGCCATACTTGGCGCGGGTGTAGCCGATGTCGCGCAGCGTCTGGCGCACGATGCGAGGGATGTCGACATAGCACGATGTGCTGATCTCGCCGGCGATGTGGACCTGACCCGTGATGATGAACGTCTCGCAGGCCACGCGCCCGTTGGGGTCCTGCGCGAGGATGGCGTCGAGCACGGCATCGGAGATCTGATCCGCGACTTTGTCCGGATGGCCCTCGGTGACGCTCTCCGATGTGAACAGTCTCTTGTGTGCAGCCACTTAGGTCCCCTCATTCCAGGACGCGAGATAATGGTGTTGTTCCGGCGTCAGCTTGTCGATCGTCACGTCCAGCGCGGCGAGTTTGAGGCGCGCGACTTCTTCGTCGATCTCCTTCGGCACCGGGATGACCGACGCCGCGAGCTTGCCCTTGTGCTTGACGACGTACTCCGCGCAGAGCGCCTGATTTGCGAAAGACATATCCATGACCGCCGCCGGATGCCCTTCTGCGGCTGCGAGATTTATCAACCTGCCCTCTCCGAGCAGACAGACGGTGCGGCCGTCGCCGAGCTGGTACTCTTCCACGAATTCCCGCGGGCGCTTCTTCTCCCCCTCAGAGAGCCGCTCGAGGGCCTCGATGTCGATCTCGACGTTGAAGTGCCCCGAGTTCGCGACGAGCGCGCCGCTCTTCATGGACATGAAATGCTCTTCGCGCAGGACGTGCGTGTTGCCGGTCACGGTGATGAAGATGTCACCGCGCTTTGCCGCCTCGTGCATCGGCATGACGGCATAGCCTTCCATGGCCGCCTCGAGCGCTTTGGTCGGATCGATTTCGGTGATGACGACTTGCGCGCCCATGCCGCGCGCGCGCTGCGCGATGCCGCGCCCGCACCAGCCGAACCCGGCGATGACGATCACCTTTCCGGCCAGCAGGACGTTGGTGGCGCGCACGATGCCGTCGAGGGTCGACTGCCCCGTGCCGTAGCGATTGTCGAACAGATGCTTCGTCAGCGCGTCGTTCACGGCGACGATCGGGAACTTGAGGACGCCTGCTTTCTCCATGCTGCGCAGACGGACCACGCCGGTCGTCGTCTCTTCGGTGCCGCCGATGACCGAAGCGAGCTTGTTCGCGTGCTTGGTGACGAGTGTGGTTACAAGATCGGCGCCATCGTCCATCGTGAACTGCGGGTCGGTGGCGAGCACCGCCTCGATGTGCGAGTAGTAGCGCGCGTGGTCTTCGCCTTTGACGGCGAAAACGCTCATGCCGTGGTCGATCGACAGCGCCGCGGCGACGTCGTCCTGCGTGGAAAGCGGATTGCTGGCGCACAGCGCGATCTCAGCGCCGCCGGCGGCCAGCGCCACCATCAGATTGGCGGTTTCGGTGGTGACGTGCAGGCACGCGCCGACGCGCAGACCTTTCAACGGTTTCTCGCGCGAAAAGCGCTCTCTGATGGCGGCGAGAACCGGCATGCTTTGCGCAGCCCAAGCAATGCGTCGGCGGCCAAGCTCTGCAAGGCCGGCGTCCTTAACGTCGCCGGCGCGCGTGGACACCTTTGCCTCAAGTGGGGACAAATTCCGACTCCATAAAGAAGAGGGGAAAGATTTTCCAAGATTCCTTCCGCCTGCCAAAAACCCCTCCGGTTGAGCACGGAGCTGAAGCTCCGTGGCTACATGCGCTTCGTTAGAGCTCGCTCGTTTCTGGGTATACGGTGAGAAGATAACTCACCACCTTGGGCAGGGTGCGCTTGCCTGTGATAAATCGGGAAGGCAGATTTATGCGAATCGTTCGTGTTCTGGCGATAGCCACCGTACTCTCGCTCCTCATTCCAAGCGTGGGCCTGCTTCTGTCGGTGCAAGCTCTCGCGGCCGATGTACGCATCATCGTGAACGGCCAATACGTATCGTTCGATCAACCGCCGATCGAGCGCGGCGGGCGCGTGTTTGTGCCTCTGCGCGGCGTTTTCGAACGGCTTGGCGCGACGGTCGTCTACGATAACGGCACGATCAACGCGACCGGCAACGGCCGCAATATCCAACTGCACATCGGCTCGACGGCAGCGACCGTGAACGGCCAACAGACGAATTTGGACGTCGCCCCGTTCTTGGTGGGTGCACGCACGTTGGTGCCGCTGCGCTTCATCTCCGAATCGTTGGGAGCGAACGTCAATTACGACGGCAACTCCCGCACGGTTTCCGTGGCGATGGCCGGTGCGCCGCCGCCGCCGAATCCGACGGCGACTCCGGCGTCCAATACCATTCGATTGACAAACCTTAACCCGCCGCGAAACGGTTCCGTGCAATCGAATCGGCCTGCGGTGTCCGGCGGGTTTAGTTCGTCCGTCGACCCCAACAGCGTGAGGATCACGATTGACGGGCGCGACGTGTCGAGCACGACCTACGTCTCCGCTAACGACTTCCTGTTCTCGCCGAACTTCGATTTGCCGGCGACGCAACATACGGTTGTGGTCACGGGCAGGTCCGCGGATGGCGTCCCCTTCAGCCGCAACTGGTCGTTCGGCTCCGGCGGCAGCACGACCGTGAACTACCTCAACAACCTGTTGCCGGCCAGCGGCTCGACCGTGGGCAGTCAGTTCACCGTTTCGGGTAGAACGCTGCCGAACTCTAGCATCCACCTGGCGGCGACGGGCTCAGGCGTGTTCGGAGGCATCTTCCAGATCACGTCGGGCACGTACACCGCAGATCTCACCGCCGACGGCAACGGTAACTTCTCGCAACAAGTAAGCGTGAACACCGTGTCCGGCGGCAACGTCGCGGTGCGCATCACCTCGACCGCGCCGGGTACCGGCGCCGCAGTCACGGCGACGATCAACCTGCACAGTTAGACACGAGTACCAGCAACAACGTGAGCTGAGCCGGACCTGAAAAGATCCGGCTCTACTTTTTTATAGATCGTTGACGGAGAGTTTGATGTCGGCGTGCTTCCACGCGTCATCGAATTGACGCGTCACCTCGAGCGCGTCGGCGCTCTTGCCTTGCGCCTGCAGCGCCGCCGCCAAACCGAACAGCGAGCGCGGGTTCTTGGGATTGCGGGCAAGGTCGTCGCGGAAGACGCTTTCGGCTCGAGCGCTCTCCCCGCGGCGCAGCAACGCCCCGCCGAGCGCTTCGCGCACCGGGAAGTACCAATCGGGGGGCTCGGTGTACACCAACCGGTCCTGCGTCGCGACGGCGCTCTGCAGCCGTGCGATCTCCTTTGCGGAATCTCCGCGCGCGCGCTCGACGGCCGCATCGAGCACGTCTTGCGCCATGTGGATCAGACTAAACGAGCTGTTGTTGCTGCCCGCCTGCGCGAAGAAGTGCACGCTCGTCGTCGCCTGATGCACGGCGTCGCGCTCCGGCGCAACGGCGTCGAATTGCTTTCGCGAGACGAGCGCCATGCCACGCCCGAAGTGCCACATGACCGTGCGCATGCCCCGCCCGTTCTCTTGGGGTTTGGGCATCGAAAGCAGCTCATCCCAGCGATGGAATCGCAGCGCATCGTAGGTGACGGGAACCACGTCCTGCTGATCGGCGAGCTGTTTCGAGATGCGCGCCGCATCCGCGCTGTCTCCTTCCATCTCATAGCCGCTCACCAGCATCGTCAGGTTATGATTGTAGTAGCCGGAAGCTTCGCTGTCGTCGGGACCCATGTGCAGGTACGCGCGATCGTGCGCCGTCGCGTGCTCGTTGCTGCTCGTGGCCTTGTCGTAGTTGCCCGTCCGCATGTAGATGTGAGCCGGCATGTGGACGAGGTGCGCGGCGGCGTCCTCGAAATGCATCGCATCGAGGCGCCCCGCCGAGATGAGCGCGCGCTCGGGATGGCGTGACTCCTCGACGGCGTGGATATAGAAATGATTCGCGCCGATGTGCAGCGGGTCGCGCCGCATCACCGACTCCAGCGTTGCGATGACCTCGTTGGTGCCCTCGACCGGCGCGCCGTCCGAGGTGAACCATTTCCACGGGTGCAGCTCGAGGCCGCTTTCGGCATAGAGGGTGGCGGCGTCGAGGTCATCCGGATAACGCGCGACGAGGCCGGCCATCGCGGCATGATACGCGACGGCGAGCGCGCGCAGATCGCGCCCCGGATCGGACGAGTAACGCGCTGCGAGCGCCTCGATGTAGGCCTTCTCTTCATCGGATGCATAGGGTTCGAGCGTTTTCGCATCGACCACGTCGTCGTATGCGGCTTTCTGACTTTGGCTGTCGGCCGTTGTGTTCACGTTGGAACCCTGCGCGATCCCCATGCCCCACCAGCACATCGCGCAATGGGGGTCGGCCTTGGCAGCGCGCTCGAACGCTTTGTACGAAGCGGCGCGGTTGTACGAATAGAGCAGCGTCAGGCCTTCGTCGAAAGCGTCTTGCGCAGCGGCGACGGTGGTGGAGATCGGGTGATGTTGGAGGGAGAACTGTCCGCCGGCGAGCGCCGGTGCGTTGAGCAGACATAGGACGAGAACTATGATGACTTGTTTCAATGTGACTCCATTTACAAACAGATAGGGCATGGCCGCGCGCGGCTGGAATCGCCTTCTACCATCCAGCTCGGGAATCCTCAAAGAGGGTCGCTTGTGAGTCTTGCCGGTCTATCGATCGAGGAGTACGCTCGCCGTTTGGGTTCGTCGGATCCAACGCCGGGCGGCGGCAGCGCGAGCGCCGTCGTCGGCGCGATGGGGGCAAGCCTGGTGCGAATGGTCGCGCTCCTCACCCTCGAGTCCCCGAAATACGCGGCAGTCGCCGCGCGCGCCGACTCGATCGCTCGCGATGCAGAAGCGCTGGCCCGCGAATTCTTGCGCTCCGTCGACGAAGACGTCACCGCGTTCGACAAGGTCAGCGCGGCGTACAAACTGCCCAAGGCAAGCGACGCCGAAAAAGCGGCTCGAACGGCGGCCATCCAAGCGTCCCTGCGCGGCGCGTGCGATCCTCCGCTCCAGGCCATCACGCTTGCGCAGCGGACTTGCGCGCTCGCCGTCGAGCTGGTCGATTTCGGCAACCCCAATGCGATCAGCGACATCGGCTGCGCGGCGCTCTTCGCGCAGGCGGCCGCGCGAGGCGCCGCGCTGAACATCGCGATCAACGCAAAGGCGCTCAAAGACGAAAGCGAGGCCGGGCGCGTGCTCGCGCGCATGACGACCAGCCTCGCGCAGGTGGGTTTGCTGGCCGAGGTCGTCAACGGCAAGGTCAAGAGCGCCATCGGATCGAGATCGTGACCGCGGCCGTCCTGAGCGGCCGCGAGCTCGCCGACCGCATTCGCGCTGACGTCCGCAACAGAGCGCGCGCTTTGCGCGAGCGCGACATCGTGCCGCGCTGCGCCGTTTTTGCCGCCGAGGGCGATGCCGAAGGGATCTACTACGCCGAATCGCTCTCGAAGGTCGGTTTGAAAACCGACGTCGACGTCGGGCTCGTCGTGATCCCGTCGAAGGCCGGCACCGCCGGTTTTGCTGCAGCGGTGGCGGGCGCGAGCGCTGACCCTTTGATCCACGGGATCCTCGTGCAGCGCCCGTTGCCGGCGCCGTTCGACCGCAGGCGGGTGTGCGATGCGATTGTCGTCGGCAAAGATGTCGACGCATCGAATCCATACTCGTTCGGTCTGCTGGCACAAGGCACGCCGGCGTTCGCGCCGGCGACGGCCGCGGCGGTGCTGGAGCTTGCGCGGTCGCGCTCCGTGGTTCCGCTAGCAGGCGCAAGCGTCGTCGTGGTCGGTCGGTCGCCCGTGGTCGGCAGGCCGGTCGCGCTGCTGTTGTCGGTCGCCGACGCGACCGTGACGCTATGCCACTCGCGGACGCGGGATCTCGCGTCGGTATGCGCGCGGGCCGACATCCTCGTGGCGGCGATCGGAAGACCGCGCTTCATCGGCGCCGCTCACGTCAAGCCGGGCGCGACCGTCATCGACGTCGGCATAAACTTTGTGGACGGCCGCATGGTCGGCGACGTCGACTTCGATGCGGTGAGCGAAATAGCAGGCGCTGTTTCTCCCGTGCCCGGAGGCGTCGGCCCGGTGACGACGTCGATTCTGCTCAGGCACGTCGTCGAAGCAGCGGAAAAGCTCAAAGGCCCTTAGAAACTGCCCGCGTGTCCACAGCACGCGCCGGCAACGGCGGGGCGCCTTCGCCAGAACAAATCGCCTTCGTCGAAGAGGCGATGGCGAAGTTCGGTCGCCAGACGTACAATTACGCCTATCGCCTGACCAGCAACGAAGCGGACGCGCGCGATCTCGCGCAAGACGCGTTCATCCGCGTGTTCCGCGCCTGGCAGTCGTTCCGGCCGGGCACGTCGTTTCTCGCGTGGATCTACCGCATCGTCACCAATCTGCATCGCGACGAGCTGCGCCGCCGCAAGGGCATCTTCACGCAGCCGCTGCCCGAAGACAACCAACCTCAGGAAACGCCGCATGCCGTGACCGTGCACGATCCGATCACCGCGATGCACGAGCAGCAGCTTTCGCCGGCTATGGATCGAGCGCTGCGGGGACTCACGCCCGAGCAACGCACGGTGGTGATCCTCGCCGACGTCGAAGACTATTCGTATCAGGAAATCGCCCAGACGGTAGGCTGCTCGATCGGCACGGTTCGGTCGCGGCTTCACCGTGCGCGCTCGCAGTTGCGGCGGCTGGTGCAGCGCGAGCGCACGCCCGGTGTCGGTGGCGGAGCAGCAAGCATATGACCCGCATAGTGGAACGACTTTTGGCTCATCGTTGCGGCATCGTCCCGCAACGCTTTACCTCTACGCTGCGTTACCTATTTCAGGAGGAGTCTGCGTGCAACGCCAGACTTATATTATGACTTGCGATCTTTGCCGAGAATTACTGACCGACTACATCCACGGGGAGCTCGACGCCGCCCGTGATGCGGCCATACACGGTCACATCCAATCGTGTGTGGACTGCCGCAACGAGTGGCAGGCCGAAGTGGAGCTGACCGAGTCGATCCGCAGCGCGATGGGCGAAGAGCGCGAGCTGCCGATGGCTGTGGTCGTGGGCGTTCGTCACGCGATGCGCGGACAAGCCGCGCCCGGCATGCTCGAGAAGCTTCGCGCCGCGTTGCGGCCTGCGATCCTCGGGCCGGCGGCCGCCGCGGTCTTGCTGGTCATCGGCATCGTTCGCTACGATCAGGCGCAGCACGCTACCTCCGCGCTTTCGTCTTCGTACTTCGTGCGCCAGCACGTCGCGCAGACGATCGGCTCTCCGTCCAACGATCGCGCGTGGGACGCGTACCTCCTGACATCTGCAAACGCCAACACCGCGGATGTCGTTTCGCCTTAGCGGGCTTTTCAGCCGCTGCGCGATCATCGTAGCCGCGCTCATGGCGGCCGCGGCGCCGGCGTTTGGTGCTTCGACCGCGCTTGACGGCCTTTCGCTGCTCACCCAGGCGGTCGCCGCCGACGACCGCGTTTCGTTTTCGGGCACGGTCACCTCGGTCGTCTACGATCGCGAGTCGGCAAACGCGACGGTCGTGCGCATCGATCATCTCGCGCCGCACAGTTGGCGGCTGTGGTTCGTAGCTCCGGCGGACGCGTACGGCCGACTGATCTTGTCCAACGAGTCGGTGGCCTATCAGTACGAGCCGAAGACCGGCAAAGTGTTCAGCAACGATTGGGGTCTGCTCGCGCCGGGCATTGACGCGGCGCTCGATCTCGGGCGGGTGCAGCAAAACTACGCGATCCAGGTCGGCGCCGAGACCAGCGTCGCCGGGCACAAGGTGCTGACGCTTTCGCTCGTCTCGAATTTCTCAGACGCGCTGGTGCAGCGCCTGTGGATCGATGAGGTCACGAAAGTGGTGCTGCAGCGCGAGGCGTATCACGCGGATGGGACCATCGCCTCGAAGACCACGTTCGACAACATCAAGTACGTCAAGAGCTTGCCGGAGGAGCTGTTCCGCCTCACCGTGCCGGCCGGCATGACGCTCGTGCGCGGCGCGGCCTACGGCAAATCGACGACGGACGTTGCGACTCTCGCCGCCAACGCCAAATTCAAGGTCGTAGCGCCGAAGAGTCTGCCCAACGGTTTCTCGCTTCAGAAGGCGTCGACCGAGACGCGCGACGGCGTTGAGACGGTCCAACTCATCTACAGCGACGGCTTGCGCACGTTCTCGCTGTTCGAGAACGCGACGGCTCGGCTGCCGAAGTTCGAAGGCGCGGCGCCGAAATCGATCAGCGTCGGCGGTCAGGCAGGTCAATACGCGTTGCTGTCCGGCCAGTCGATTCTGTCCTGGAACGCCGGCAAGCTCAATCTGACGATGGTCGGCGACGTGGGACCCAAAGAATTAGCGCGCATCGGCGCGGCGCTTAGGCCGTAAAACGCGACTGGGGCTAAACCCGCACCTCGGCAGACCACGCCCCCACCATTAGCTGTCTCGGTTGCCTCCCGCACCCGCCTCCCAAGATCACAACGCGCACACACAGATCCTCGCCTACCATTTTCGGTGCTAGGCTAGGCTTAAGTTTGCGGACTTCACTAGTGGCCCCGCGACGTCTTTCTGGCAGACTGAAACGTGGAGGTATCCGGGTAGAGAGCCTGGGCTAGCTCCTTGCGATTGCTTGTGGAAGGGGATTGAATCTCCGCATCATGCGCAAACATTGGTCCAAGCCGCTCGTAGTGCTTTGCCTCTTATCGGTGTCGGCCACTGCCGTAGCTAGTTGTTCGAATTCGCTGGGTCCGGCTTCTGGAACGATTGCCGGATCCGGTGCGTTTCAGACAAACACAAGTCTAATCCCTGGGACGGATAGCGGCATTAACGCCTGCGTCGCGGCTCTGCAGCAGATTCTACAAAATGCTGGGCTTCCTACGCTCGGCAATGGTACGGTCGGCGTCGAGCGCTTCGTTGATGCTTTGCGCACCGGCTGGGCGAGTCAGCCGTACGGAACGGCGACAAACGGTTCGCCGGGGCAGCGTGGCTCCATCGCGATCGGTGTCACGCAGTCGCAGGCAGTTCAGGGCGACATAGTCGTACAGGGAGACGGCTACCTTGGCAACGATGGCGAGAACCACGTCGGGATTTGCGAGAACAACGGATGCACAATGATCCTGTCGAATGCCAGCCGCTCGGACCCCAGCGTTTCGTGCGTCGCCCCGTGCTTTGGCTGGGAAGCCACGAGCGCAGACTATCAAAACGCCTTTAATCCAGTGAATCCAAGCGGCTATTACCACTTGGCGCCTTACTAATCGATAGTGATAAGGAGCGCGAAGGACAGAGTGAGAAAAAAAACTTTAGGACTCCTTTGGATGTCGGCCTTTCTGTTGGCCCTGATTATCGTAGCGATTGTTCCCAACCGCGCCGTGCTGGGAGGTGGGACTCAATCCGATCTTGTGCAACTTGAAGAGCTGACCAATAAGAAACTCACCGGCGTTTACGCTGTGCCCGCGCAGCCGCAAATCACTTATTACGCAATTGATTTGAACTCTTCTCCGCCCTACGCCCTGGTCGACTGGATCGGTTACAGGTTTGCGGGCGCTGAATTCGTGGCCACGAAGAGCAAGAGCGGCATTTGGTCACTGACGTTCGGATCTGGTGGGCTTTACAGCACACAGGAGCTCATCGACTACGGAGTGCCCTCGGCCGTGGCGACATATCTCAAGGCCAACATGAAACCGTTGCCGACGCCGACACCGTAGCGAAAACATCGCCGCCCAAACCCTTTTCTATCGAAGAGGTGGTTTCGAGTCCTGGGATAAGACGACCGACGAGGGACGCCGGACGCGCGTAACACGGCCGAGCGAAAGTAAGTTGCCGAAGACTCGGAGGAAGAGAACTCCGTCGGTAGTTGCTTATATCGTTTAATTCGGAGCCTCCCTTGGCACGGACCTAAAGGTCCGTGGCTACGTATACGCGGGTCCGTGGCTACGAAGGTCCGTGGCTACATTACCAGCCAGCGAAGCGCTTCAGCGGTCATCGCTGCTAGGCGCTTGTCTGCGGGCACGCGCGCCGCGGGCACGGCCGTGCGAGCCGAACACGCGCCAAAGGAGCGCGCCAAGGCTTCTCCGCTCGCCTTGAGGTTCTCGAGCGAGTAGCCGCCTTCGAGGACGAGCGCGATGCCGGCGCCCGCGTCCGCGCCGGCCTGGCCGATGAGACCACACAACGCATCGACTGCGCTGATGTCGATCGGCAGGCCTGCGATTGGATCGCCCGCTAGAAAGTCAAACCCGGCGGACACGACGATCGTGGCCGGCTTGATCCGCCGGGTCGTGGCCGGCAGCAACGTCGACCAGACGGCCACAAAATCTTCCGTGTCGGTTGAGTGCGCGAGCGGGATGTCGATGACGAAGCCGTTGTTTGCGACTTGGGATTCGTCGAACGCGCCGGTGCCGGGATATGCCGGATAGGCATGCGTCGAGATGAAGCCGAGCGGCGGTCCGGGCCGCGCGTGGGCTTCTTCTACCCACGCTTGGGTGCCGTTGCCGTGATGGTAGTCCAAGTCGACGATGAGGACGGCGCCGTTCGCGCGCGCGTGCGCGGCCGCCAGCGCCGCGTTGTTGAGAAGGCAGAAACCCATGCCGCGCGCGGGTTCGGCGTGATGCCCGGGCGGCCGCGTGACCCCCAGCGCGGGCGCGTCGACGCGAGCACGCTCGGAGGCCGATACCGCGGCGCCGGCGGCCAGCAGTGCGATCTCGAAAGAATCATGCCCGACCATGGTGTCGCCGGTGGGAAGTTCGCCGACTTCGCCCGGCTGCAGCGACTCGCAATATCGCTCGATCAGACTGAGGTACGGCTCGTCGTGCACGCTCGCGAGCGCGCCACGATCCAGCGGCGTCGGGGCGATGAACGAATCGGGCGCGCTTCCGCCCTGCGCGAGACCCTCTATGAACGCCGCGAGCCGCGCGGGCCGCTCGGGATGGCCCCGCCCGGTAAGGTGCTCGGTGAAGCGATGGTGATAGAAGACTTGGAGCATTTAAGGAATCAGCACACTCCCGGGGCTAAAGCCCCGGCACTACACACATGCACGGACCTAAAGGTCCGTGGCTACATTTTACCCGAGCTTCGCTCGGGTCGCTACATTTAGGAGCTGAGGGTTTTGATGTACTGACGCGCCTTGTCCGCGATCGGGCCCTTCGGTATGATCACGAGGAAGTTCCGATACGCAGCGATGGCATTGCGCTTGTCGCCCATCATCCTATCGGTTTCGCCAAGCGCATACCAGAGCTGCGGATCCGGGTGCCCCTTCGTCTGGTGTGACGCGAGCGCTTCGAAGGCATCGCGCGCCTTTCGATACTGCTTCAGGTTCAAGTACGAAAGCCCGAGGTTGAACAGCGGAGTGTAGCCGCGCGTGACCTCGAACGCGCGCTGATACGTGTCTCTGGCCTGCGCCCATTTCAGTTGGAGGGCGTACGTTTCGCCGAGCGTCATCAACACGTCGGGGTTATTGGGATCTTGCGCCGAGAGTTTGCTGAGGAGCTCTTGCGCTTTGCCGTACTGCTTTGTCGTCAGCTCGATGCGCCCGTATTCGAAGAGCGCCCGTGGGTCGTTGGGCGTGAGCGCCAGCGCTTGATCGTACTCCTGCGCCGCTTTTTTATAATTCTTCTCGTTGACGTCGTATTCGGCTTGGAGCAAATACGGCTCGGCTGACTTCGGATGGTCCTTGATCGCTTGGGCGAACGCCTGACGCGCCGGATCAATCATCTTCTTCGAAAGGTAGAGCTCGGCGATGTCGTCTTCCGGTTCGACGCGATCCGGTTGCAGCTTCACGATCGTTTGCAGCGCGGCCAGCGCGCCGGCAACGTCGTTCTTCGCCGCCAATGCCTCGGCTTTGGCATGCAGTGCATCGAAATTCTTGGGATCGTCGGCGAGGATCAATTGGAACTGCGCGAGGGCGAGGTCCGGGTTAGCATTCTTGGCGCCCAAGTACGATCGGCCCAGGAGCATGTGGGCGCGAGCGTCCTTCGGTGAGAGCGCGAGCGCTTGGTTCAGCGTCTTGCGGCCTTCGTCGAGCTTGCCCTGATCGAGCTGCACGGTGGCCAACGCGATGTAGCCGAAGCTCTCTTTTGGATGCAATTGGATGGCTCGGTTGGCGATGCGCGCGGCGTCGTCGAGGCGGTTCATCGCGAGATACGCGTCCGCGAGGTTCGAGAGAACCGCTTGGTTGGCGGGATCATCGCGCTCCGCGCGTTCGAATGCCGTGACGGAGTCTGCGGGGTCGTTCAGCTCGCGGTCCGCGATGCCGATGTAGAACCATGCCTCGGCGTCTTCCAAGCCGAGACGCACGGCGTTTTCGAGCTGGTCGCGGCCTTGCGCCGTTTTGCCTGTTTGGACGAGCAGCACACCCAGTTCCGCACGCGCGCTGCGATCGTTCGGATTGTCTTTGACCGTCTGCGAAAGGGTCGCGATGCGCTCCTCCGGGCTTGGCGTGGGGGAACCGCTTGGCGACGCGCTTGGGGTCGGGCTGCTCGCGGGCGCCGCTTTCTTCGCTTGCGCGAGGTCAGGCGGACCCGCCAGCCCGGCCAACAACGCGGCGAGCGCGAAGAGCGCGATGATGATCCGGCTACGCATTGGCGCGACGCTCCTTCACGAGTTTGGTCAGCTCGGGCACGATCCCGAAGAGATCGCCGACGACTCCGAAGTCGCAAAACTCGTAGATCGGCGCGTTCCCGTCCTTGTTGATGGCGACGATGAGACCGGCGCTGCGCATGCCGACCTTGTGCTGAATGGCGCCCGAGATGCCGCACGCGATGTACAGCTGCGGCGAGACGGTCTTGCCGGTCTGCCCGACTTGGTGCGAGTGCGAGATCCAGCCCGCGTCCACCGCGGCGCGCGAAGCGCCGACCGCTCCGCCCAGGGCTTCGGCGAGCGCTTCGATGATGTCGAAGTGCTCCGGGCCGCCGAGTCCCCGGCCGCCGGAAACCACGATGCTGGCTTCCTCGACGCCAAGCTTGCCGGCCTCTTGCGCGACCTTCTCCTCGATCACCGCCTTGTATTGCTTCGCGGGCGGCGCCGGCAGCTTCGCGATCTCGCCTTTGCCGGGTTGCTGGCGCGCGATGAAACTGTTGGCGCGGCAAGTGATGACGCCGTATTCGGAATTCGCGAAGCGGATCGTGCTGACGACCGAGCCGCCGAACTTCGGCGACTGCACGACCACCGCGCCATCCTTGATCGCGATGTCCGTGGCGTCCGTGATGACGCCGGCTGCGAAGCGCACGCCCATGCGAGCGGCCATGTCCTTGCCGCCGTTGGTGCCGGGGCTGAGCAGCAGCGCCGGCCCCGAATCCTTGAGCAGTTGTTCTAGCGCGTCGGCGGCCGGGTCGGAGTGAAACGAGCCGGTCGGCACGTCTTCGCCCACATGGATCTTGTCGAGCGGCGTGGACTTGAGCTGCTCTGCCGCCGCGGCGGCACCCTTGCCCAGCACGACGCCGGCGCAGGGCAGGCTCAACTCTTTGGCGATGTCGGAGCCGCGCGTCGCCATCTCCAGGCCGATGCGGCGCAGCGCTCCTTCTTCTTGTTCGACGTAGACGATGACGGACTTCAAAATCAGATCACCTTTTTAGAAACGAGAAATTCGAAGATTTTGGTAGCGCCTTCTTTGGGGTCGGAGACGGTAATGACGGTCCCCTTCTGGCGCGCGCCGACCGGGGTGAAGGCCTCGACCTTGGTCTTGCTGCCGGCGTCGCCGAGCCGGGATGCCTCGGCTCCGATGTCGGCCAGGGTGAGCGCCTTGACTTCCTTTTTCTTGGCGCCCATGATGCCTTTGAGGGTCGGATAGCGGGGCTCGTTGATGCCCTTGGTGACCGATACCAGCGCGGGCAAGGGCGCGCTCACGCGCAGGTAGCCGCTTTCGGTCTCGCGCTGGATCTCGATCTTGCCGTCGCTGACGGTGACTTTTTTGGCGTAGGTGAGGCACGGCACGCCGAGATGTTCTGCGATGGCGGCGGGCACGACGCAGCAGATCGCGTCGGTGCTCTGCGTGCCCGAGAGGATGAGATCGAAGCCGATGTGCTTGAGCGCTTGCGCCAGCACGTAGGCGGTGGCCATCGTGTCGCTGCCGCCGACCGCGTCGTCGGAAAGCAGCGCCGCGTTGTCCGCGCCCATGCCGAGCGCCTTGCGCACGATTTCGAGCCCGCTGGCGGGCGCCATTGTGAGGATCGTGACGGTCGTGTCGCCGCCGAGCGCTTCCTTTATCTTGAGCGCTTCCTCGATCGCGTACTCGTCGAACGGGTTGAGGACGTTCTCGATGCTGCTGCGGTTCAGGCGCTTGGTGGCAGCGTCGAACGTTTTTTCCGCATTCGTATCGGGCACTTGCTTGACGGTGACGACGATTTTCAAAAGTAGGCGCTCCAGAACGACGGCGACCACATGGTCGCCGTTTGTCGAAAGAGTCTTGGCATTTCTCGGCCGGTCCGGCCCGAACCTTGCCGCGAGGCGGGTTCTCGCGCGCGGGCGCGGAACGTGGCCGACATGATCGTCCTGACCCGGCCGAAGCCCGCACCGACCACGGTCGGTCTTGCCTGGGATGGCATCCGGTTGTGGGCGGGCGACTGGAAAGAAAAAGCGCTGCTCGAGCTCAACGACGAGCAGGCCGTCGCGGCGCGTCACTCCGCGCCGGGCCAACCTATTGGTCTGATGTTCGGAGCCGGGCGCTTGCTTGCGGTGCTGGCCGATCCCTCAACCGACGACCGCTCGATTCATTGGTTCGACCCGCACGCGCAAGCGTGGGCCGAGCGCACGCTGCGCTGCCCCGACGACACGGGATCGCACGTCTTCTGGGCTGGCCAGAAGTTGTGGCTGAGCCAGCGCTACAACAAGCGGGTTTTCGAATTTCGCGACGACGGCTCGATCGGAGAGACGATTTCGGTTCCGTGGGAGGTCACCGGGTTCTTCTGGATCGACGCCGATCTGTGGCTCAGCGTGCGCGTGGAGAAAGGCTTCACCGATGTTGCGCGCCTGCGCCCGGGCATGCAGACGCCCGAACTCATCGAGCGCTATCAAGGCTCCTTTGCGAGTTTGGCCTACGATGGCAGCGGTTTTTGGATGAGCGAGCTGCGCGGCGAGACGATCGTCAAAGTCAGCCCGGCGGCGTTGATCTCCGCCGCCGCTTGACACCGCGATGAACGTTTCTGTCATCGGCGCAGGGATCATGGGGCTTTCGGCCGCCTGGGCACTGCGTCGCTCCGGGCACCATGTCGGCCTGTACGAACAAGGTGACGTGCCGAATGAGCTCGGCTCGTCTTTCGATCAGCACCGCCTCATCCGCTATCCGTACGGGGCACGGTTGGGTTTCACGCGCATGGTGGCGGAGGCGTATGCGTCGTGGGATCACCTGTGGGAGGACCTCGGCGAAACGCTGCACGTGCGCACGGGCACGCTGGCGCTCGGTCGCGTCGAAAACAGTTGGGCCGAGGCGTCCGCCGCCACGCTCGCGAGCGCGGGCATGCCGATGCGCGCTTTGTCCGCAGCGGATGTGGAACGCATTTATCCGATGCTGCGCGCGGATGACCTTCGCGTCGCGTACTATTTGGAAAGCGGCGGCACGCTGCTCGCTTCGCGGATCGTCGCCGCGCTGGCGCGCTGGCTGCGGGAAAACGGCGTCGGTATCCGCGAGCGGGCCCGTATTGCGCGCGTCGACGTGGAACGAGCTGCGCTGGAAATGGAGGACGGCACACGCGTCAACGCGGACGCTTTGGTGCTGGCCGCGGGCGCGTGGGTCACGCGTCTGTTGCCGGACATGAGCGGGCGCGTCACGCCATCGCGTCAGGTCGTCGCCTACGTTCGTCCGCCCGCGCGGTTTAAAGGACACTGGAGCGTGGCTCCGATGCTGCTCGACCTCGACGGCGAATTGGGGTTTTATCTCGTGCCGCCGGTGCCTGGCACCGACATGAAGATCGGGAAGCACGCGTTCACCCTGCGCGGCGATCCCGATCGCGAGCGCGAGGCCGGTGAGGCTGAGACTCGCGACATCTTCGCTCGCGCCCGGCGCACGCTTCGCGATTTCGATGATTATACGATCGTGGGGGCACGCACGTGCTTCTATACGGTCGAGCCGGACGAGCGCTTTATCGTCGAGCAGCGCGGCAAGACCTGGCTGATCAGCGCCTGCTCCGGACACGGCTTCAAGTTCGGGCCAGCGATCGGCCGGGCCGTGGCGGACGGGGTGAGCGGACGGCGTGCGGCCGCGGAGATCGCAGCCTGGGCGACGGGAGAATACAAGGAGGCAGATGTCCGTTCTTGACGTTTTGCTGCTGATCGCCGGCTTGTTCGGCGTAGCGATCTTCCTCTTCGACCTCTTCAACGCGGTCGTCGTGCCGCGTCAGACTTTCAACCCGTTGCGCGTCGGCTCACGGCTCGTGCGCTGGTCCTGGATCTGGTGGCGCGAGCTCTGCCTGCGCTTCAGTCCTGGCGACCGGCGCGAGGAGTTGCTGGCCGCGTTCGCCCCGGTCGCCATGGTCGGGTTGCTGTTCGTGTGGATGGGCGGCTTGATCGTCTGCTACGGGATCGCATTTTACGCCCTGCGCGCTAACTACAATCCGATCATCGCAAGCTTCGGCGACGCGGTGTACCTCTCCGCAAGCTCGATGCTGACGATCGGTTTCGGCGACATCGTCGTCACGGGCGCGTTCGCGCGTGTGCTGGCAATGGCGTCCGCCGCCTCAGGTCTTGCCGTCGTCGCGGTCGTCATCTCATTTCTGTTCCAGACGTTCGCAGCGTTTCAGCGCCGAGAAGTCTTTGTCGTCACGCTCGGACAGCGCGCAGGGGCGCCGCCGTCGGGCGTCACGCTGCTCGAGACGGCGATGAAGCTCGATCTCGTGGACGACTTGATGGCGACGCTTCGCAGCGGTCAGATCTGGAGCAACGAAGTGTTGGAGAGCCACCTCGCGTATCCAATCCTCATATTCTTCCGCTCGAGTCATGACGATGAGTCGTGGGTGGGCGCGCTCGGGGCGCTGCTGGACGCTTCGACGCTCTTGCTGACCGTGACGGATGGATTGCCCAAGGGCCAGGCGACCTTGATGTTGGCGACTGGGCACCACCTGGTGAACGATCTTGGCCGTTACTTCGCCTCCGGCGACGACGACGACCCGGGTCTTGAGCGCTTCGAGTTCGATCAGGCGTGCGAGCGGTTGAAGTCTGCTGGAGCGCACGTCCAGACCGGCGACGACAGCTGGCTTGCCTTCAAGAAAATTCGTGCGAAATACGCGGCGCCGCTCAACGCCATGGCTAAGTCCTTAGCGATTCCTCCGACGCTTTGGATCGGTGACCGCTCGCCCTTACGCCGCCACTAATACAGTTGATGTGGTATGCCGGACTTTAGTCCGGCCTAGTAGAGTTTCTCGCCGTTCGGCACCGGCAGGTCGGGGGTCAGCAGCACCGTGTCGCCGCTGATATCGGGCAAGCCGAGCACCAGCACCTCGCTGACGAAGTCGGCTATTTTTTTCGGGCCTAGGTTCACCGCGGCGATGATCTGCTTGCCGATCAGTTCTTCCGGCTTATAGTGTACGGTGAGCTGCGCGCTGGATTGCTTTCGGCCAATCGTAGGACCGAAATCGATCGTCAATTGATACGAGGGTTTGCGCGCGCCTTCGAACGGCCTAGCTTCGGCGATAGTGCCGACACGGACGTCAAGTGCCGCAAAAGCCTCGGCCGGATCGACTGGCATCCTGACTCTCCTTACGCGTGCTTGGAGAACGCCTCGTTGTCGTCCGCGTCGAGCATGTCGAAGAGCGTGACGATCTCGGGTCGCTCCGCGACGGGGTATTTCTTGCGGATCGCAGCCGGGTCTTTCGTATCGTCGATCTTCCGTTTGGACAATCGCTCGTTGGCTTCGGCGTACTTCGACGTCTGGGCGTGCGAGCGCAGCCAGACCGCGACGTCTTCATCGGTCTGCGCCTCAGCAACGGCTTTGCGCAGATCATCTTCCGTCACGCCGATGAGCTCGAGGAGCCGTTCGCTCAGACCGGCGATCTTGTACTGGCCGGCGTCCCCACCCGGCAACGTAGCGCGCAATTTGTCAATCGTGCGCGGCATCATTACGAGTCCATCAAGGCTTTCGCGCGGACTGCGGGGTGGTTGTTTCGTCAAATCAAGTGGTTGCATAGTGAGTAATGCTTTAAGCGCGCGCTGCGTTGGTCTCCTTTAGTCGAGGGTTTCGGGACGTCGGAGGCCAACGCCAGCACTAGTGTCCGCTCGTGGGATGATGGTGGAACGGGAAGACACGACAGACTTGGACATGAGCCGGAGCGCGGGAAACCGCTTCCGGGATGCGCTCAAAGTCGGCGAACTCTGTGCCCGCGCGGCGGGCGTGACAACGCCGAGCCAAGCTCCGGCAACGGAGAAGGTGTAGAGACTGGACGGGCGCGGCCTACGTCGTGATAAACGATATGGTCAAGGCACAGTCCGGACCACAAATGCTCGCAGTGGCGAAAGCCATAGTGGTGCGAAAATCTGTCGCCCGCAAGGGCGTCCGGGTTCAAGTCCCGGTCATCCCACGCAAAATTAGGAATCGTGAAGCAGCGAATTAGCGACGAGCAATTCTCGGAAGCCATAGCAACAGCGCATTCTGCGGCATCGGCCATGAGGAGTCTGGGTCGCCGCCCCGCCGGCGGAAACTACCGAATTTTTTACTCCCGCATTGTCTCACTTGGTCTGAGCACCAAGCATTGGACCGGGAGGGGTCACCTTCGAGGCAGGACACACAGCTGGGGTCGAAAAGCTCCGCTTGAACGGGTCCTTGTTCGGAACAGTCCTTACCAAGGTGGGTCGTACAAGCTGAAACTGCGGTTGGTCGAAGCCGGCCTATTGAGTAGCCGTTGCGAATCGTGCGGTATCTCTCGGTGGTTAGGAGCGAACATTGCGCTTCACCTGGATCACCGAAACGGGGATAACCGCGACAACAGACTTTTCAATCTTCGCCTTTTGTGCCCAAACTGTCACAGTCAAACCGCCACCTACTGTGGCAAGAACAAGCGGCTACGCCGCCTGAGTCGACCAACGAACGAACCCACGCTTAGCGCGCTTTTCCACCTTTAGGGATAATCCGAGCTTCGCTCGGAACGCTACACCCGAGCTAGCGCTCGGGTCGCTACATTCATTCCGGGGCTAAAGCCCCGGCACTACAAAGTTAGTCAACAAGTAGTAAGTAGCCGAGGGGCGCGCGCACTACCGGCACTGCCCTCCCCCGATTCCAATTCTAGGTTTGTTAGGCGCCGGAGGTGGAGGGGGTTCGCCGGGGCACTGGTAGGAGCCGGTGTCGCAAAAATATTGGCAGTGGCAACCCTCGTGATGGTTGTACTCCGTTTTGTCTCTTTCATTCAGCAGGAACGCGCGGTCACGCATCGCGTTAAAATCCTTTACGTTGAGGGAATGACGACTCTTACCGTCCTCGCTGTATCGCTTCTGGAGATCCCTCAACGTGGCGAGGTCCGTAGTGCTGCCGGGCGACTCTGCTTGGTCAATCCTCACCTGCAGAAGAGCCATGTCGGCGTCCAGGGCCGCTATTTCAGCGTCTAATGTGTCGATTAGGTCAGTTAAGGCCTTGATTTTGGCCTCACGGTCTTTAACATAGCTCGCCTCAGGACCACGGTCAGTGCAGGCAAAGGTACCTCCCCTGCCCTGATAACTGGGATTGCACGAGCCTGGGTCGCCCGCATTTGCGGTTTGACAGCCGGTGAAGTTTCTGGGAGGAATTGTGTACGTGGGTGATGACCCTCCGGCCGCAGCGCGTGGGAACTGGAAGAGCGTCAAAGCCAAAGCACCTGCAAGCAAACCCCGGAGCGTCTGTGTACTACGCACGTTAGGCCTCCCTCATTGAGCTGCGTCGACCCGGAGGATTCCTGGCTCGGCCAGGATGCCGTTTATGGAAATCCGCAGGAAGTACCCGCCAGGCTGCGCGCCTTGCTCGAGGGTAAGGGTGAACCAAAGGCGCCCCTTCTTGGGGACCGCAGCCCCGTAGATCTCCGACATTTTGAACTTCCGCTCGGCCAGTTGCGCAGCCCCCTTGTACCATATCGAGTCGATCGTGTCATCACCCGTCAGACCCTCGAAATCGGCGAAGGCGTAAACTGCCTTGATGCCTTGCTGGAAACTCGTTGCCTGACCGATTGGCTGATCGCCGGACTGGCCGCTTGCGAAGATGACCGGACCAAGCTGGTAAGAAAGCGGGGGAACCTCGATGCGCAGCCCGGTTAGCGCCAAACTCGCGGGTGTACTCAAGCCCGCCACGGCCACGATGACAGCCGCGCTCAACCCGGCGACCTGGAACCCGCGCCTGCGTAAGAACGAGTGTTGGCTCGGGCTTTCACGCAAGCCGGTGGCGAGCTGGAACACCAGCGCCGCAGGAACCAGAATCAACGCACCGATGAATGTCCCCTGGAGCCAAAATGGCAGCCGCGCCCATAGGCTCGCGCCGTGAAAGAGATCCGCATAATCGTTACCCGCGATGATGGCGGGCACGAACGCCGCGATGCCGTAGGCTGCGATGATGCCGGCTGCCCATCTCACCGGCGGTGGGAGCGCTGTCGACACAGCCAGGACGCCGCCGGCCAGTAGAATCGCCAGAGCCGTGGCCAGGGCGAGAACCGTGGACGTGGGCCATCCGAGCAAGACGATGCCGCGCGATACGCCGTCTGGAAGCCAAGCAGTCAGTGTGATGAGGAAGAGCAGCACCAGCGCCGAGGCCACCATCTTGGTCGCCCAGGAAGTGCGGCGCCAGAACAGGGCGGTGGCGGCAGCGTAGAGCGCAACCGTCCCTGCGGTGATCCAGCGCCCCGGCGAACCGCTAATGAAGGTCTCAATCGCGGCATCCGCAAGGATGACGTAGAAAGCAATCGCGAGCGCGACCCAGCCGATCGCCGGCATGTTGGAAAACCACTCTCGCGCTATGCCGGGGCCCAGCGGACTCGACGGTGCGGACTCCACCCCCGGCGCGGATGACGCGGGGTGATCAACGCCTTCCATAGGAACCGATTCCCTTCTCACTCGCGCCTGATCTAGGTGTGGGTGAAGCTAACTCGATTCGTCGGTGGGTTGTGGACCGGAGGTTTGGGCGTCTAGAGTTGTATCCCTCCGGTAATCCGAGCTTCGCTCGGAACGCTACACCCGAGCTAGCGCTCGGGTCGCTACATTCATTCCGGGGCTAAAGCCCCGGCACTACACGGTTATGACGTCCGAGCTTCGCTCGGAACGCTACATTCATTCCGGGGCTAAAGCCCCGGCACTACAAGCGAGCGTTTATGGGCTGTTGAGCAAGAGGTAGCCGAGGAGCAGGTCGCTCTCGGCCACCATCATTGCGTCTCTTTTCGCTGCGCGCGCGATCTCGTCGAGGATCATCAGCCCCGCTGGAAAGATGTCCGCGCGTTGCGGCGGCAGACCACGCAGCCGCTTCCGCTCGGCGAGCGGCAGGGCGACAGTCAAATCTGTCAAGTCGGCGATATCCGCGCGCTCGATTCTTGCGACGCCCGGACCGATCGCGTCGTATGCTTGCAGCATGCGGGCTGCTGTGTCGGCAGTGCCGCCGACCGCCACGAGCGACTGGTTCTCGCCGAGCGCGGGCAGAGCGTTCGCGAGCGAAATTCTGATCGCCGTGCGGCATGCGGCTATCTCGCTCGCCGCGGGCGGATCGGTCTTGAAGAATTCTTCCTTAAGCGCGACTCCGCCCAGCGTCAGGGAAATCGCACGGATCGCGGCGTCACGCGCGTCGCTCAGCGCAAGTTCGGTGCTGCCGCCGCCGACGTCGGCCACGCAGGCTCCGTTTGATCGATCGATGCCAGCGCGGTCGAGCGACCACATCGCGCCGGCGAACGAGGCGCGCGCTTCTTCTTCTCCGCTCAGGACTCGCAGAGTGAGCCCGGTCTTCGCCTTGACCTGATCCGCGAAGGCGCTCGCGTTTGCCGCCTGGCGCAGTGCGCCGGTGCCGATGAGGAACGTCTTCTCCGCCTGGCTCGCCAGACGGTTGAACTCGACGATCGCCGCGAGGGTGCGCGCCATGGCCTCGTCGGAGAGTTTGCCGGATGCCGTTACGCCCTCGCCGAGCCGCGTGCCTCGGATATCGTGGTGCTCAATTTCGATCGGGTCACGGCCTTCTCGGCGCACGATCAGCAACCGGCACGAGTTGGTGCCGGCCGAGATGACGGCAAGGCGCATGACTAACGCTTCTTGCGCGGGGGCCGCTTCGCCGACTCGCGATACTGACGGCGGGCGCGCATCTCGAACGGCAGCAGGCGATCGGCACGCGGCGGTCCGGTTTGATACGCCTGCTCGGCGATAGCGCCTTTGGGATCCCAATCGGCCGTCTGGCGCAAGTAGTCGATGATCTTCTCGTCGAGTGTGGATGTTTGGGTTTGTGTGACGGGGGTCTCGACGGCGGGTTGGTCGGGCGCGAGGCTCAAGCGGGGCCGGCCGTCGGTCTCCTCGAGCATGAATCCGAAGCGCGCGCGTTTGCCTCCTGCGAGCGCGCGGCGGACGGCGGCGTGCCCCGGTTCCGACGGCGCTAGATTCGCGAGGCGGCCGTCCTCAAGACGAACGACGCAGCCGAAGCGGCTGCAATGAACGGCAGTTCCGTTGACACGTTCCATCGGCGGCGCTATTTCGGGGCTGGGGCGACTTGGATGAAGACTTCGTTCGGTTTGGTGAGACCCAGCTGTTCGTGGATGAGCGGCACCAAGTACTCAGGATTGTGTGAGTACAGGATCTCGCGGCTCAGCGTGACCGCGCGGGCACTCAAGTTGTGGTTTTGCGCCTCGAGCGTCACGATCTGCTTGTGAAGCTCATAGTTCCGGTAGCCGATGTGCCATGCTTGCGCGCCGAACGATACGGCGACGAGCAGCACCGCAACGATAGCGATCGTCCGGCCCGCCAGAACGGTCCAGTGCAGCAGCTTACGTTCGCGCGCGCGGCGAGCGGCACGCCCTGCGGGCTTGCCGGCGATGCGGCTGACTTTGAAGCCGAAGCTACCGCGCCGCACGGTCGTGCACCAGTTCGGCATGCGCGCCGATCTTGCGGTACTTCTCGTAACGACGGTCGAGGAGCTCGTCCGTCGGCAGACGCAGCAACTGGGCTAGCGCGCGCTTGTCGGTTTCGAGCACGCTTCGAATGACCACATCTGGTTTGCTGTGCGCCCCGCCGAGCGGTTCGGGCACGACCTCGTCCACGATGCCGAATTCGAACAGATCGTCTGAGGTCAGCCGCAAGCGGCTCGCCGCCTCTTCTGCCTTCGAGGCGTCGCGCCACAGGATCGAAGCCGCGGGCTCGGGCGAAGCGACCGAATAGATCGCGTGCTGCAGCATGGCGATGTGATCGCCGATGCCGATGGCGAGCGCTCCGCCGCTGCCGCCTTCGCCGATGACGTTGATCACGATCGGCGTGCGCAGCCCGGCGAGCACCGTCAAGTTCGCTGCGATGGCTTCGGATTGGCCGCGCTCTTCCGCTCCGATGCCCGGATAAGCGCCCGGCGTGTCGATAAAGGTCACCAGCGGCTTGTGAAATTTCTCGGCCAAACGCATGATGCGCTGCGCTTTGCGATAACCTTCCGGATGCGACATGCCGAAATTGCGGTAGAGATTTTCTTTGGTGTCGCGGCCCTTCTGCTGGCCGAGCACGAATATCGGTACGCCACCCAGGCTTGCGAAGCCCGCGACCATGGCTGGGTCGTCGCGAAAGTGCCGATCGCCGTGCAGCTCGACGAACCCGTCGAGTGCGGCGAGATAGTCGAGCGCGAGCGGCCGCTTCGGATGGCGCGCCATGTGAACGCGCTGCCATGGCGTGAGATTGCCGAAAATCTCCTGCCGGAGCGAGACCGCCTTTTCTTCCAGCGCGCGGATCTCCGCCGAGAAATCGACGCGCTGCGACTCGTTGAGCTTCTTGAGCCCGTCGATCTTCGCTTCGAGCTCGACCAGCGGGCGCTCCAGTTCGGCGATGAGGTTCACGCCGGCACCGCCTTGGCGGTGAGAAAGCGCAGCACGCCCGCGAGCGCGCTCTTCATCTCGCTGCGGCGCACGACCATGTCCACCTGTCCGTGCTCGAGCAGAAACTCTGCGGATTGGAAGCCTTCGGGAAGCTTTTGCCGGATCGTCTGGTCGATCACGCGCCGGCCTGCGAACCCGATCGCCGCGCCGCTCTCCGCGATGATGACGTCTGCTTGGAAACCAAACGAGGCCGAAACGCCGCCGGTGGTCGGATCCGTGAGGATAGTGATGAGAGGCAGGCCGACCTGGCCGAAACGCTGCACCGCCGCGCTGGTCTTCGCCAGCTGCATGAGCGCGATCATGCCTTCTTCCATGCGCGCGCCGCCCGAGGCGGTCACAATGACGGCCGGCAACTTGCGCCGGGCGCAATCTTCGATCAGCAGCGTGATCTTTTCACCGACGACCCCGCCCATGGTACCGCCTCGAAATGCGAAATCCATCACGCCGAGACCGATTGGGATACCGTCGACCGTGCAAAACCCCGTCATCACCGCTTCGAGCAGACCGGCTTTGGCGCGATCGCCGGCGATCTTCTCCGCATAAGGAATGCGGTCGTGCCATTGCAGCGGATTGCCGGTGGCAAGATTTTCCGCGGTCTCGTGAAAATCGCCGTCGGCGAGCAGCGCGATGCGCTCGAGCGCGCTCAAACGGAAATGGTAACCGCACTTCGGGCAGACCCGCAAACGCTGCTCGAGGTCTTTGATGTAAAGACGCTCGTTACAGCTTGGGCAGATCTCCCATAGCGTGTCTTCGGCCGCTTGCGGCCGTGGGGTGCGCCGACGCAACCAGTTCGGTGTCGGTGTCAAATGAGACTACTCACGTCCCTTGGAGGCTTCAAGCGAGGCGGCGAGTTCGGGCCGTTTCTTTCGCCTAAGGTAGAATTTCGACAATTGTTTCAAATAGTTTATGATCTCACCGGAGTTGAGCTTGCTCGAACCGTGGGCGCGGTCGGTGAAAACATATGGTATTTCCTTTGCGGCGCGATACTTCCCTTTCATGATGACCTCGAGCCCGATCTTGAATCCGATCGGATCGAGCGCGACGCCTTCGATCACCGAGCGTCTGCAAAAGAAAAAACCAGAGGTGATGTCGCGGATCGGCGTGAGCGGGCGCGCGAGCGCGATCGCGACGCGCGAGGTTATCCTGCGTCGCAACGGCCAATTGATGATGGCGCCGCCCTTCACGTAGCGGCTGCCGATCGCCAGCTCGCATGCGCCGCTCTTGATCGCTTCGATCATCTGCGGCACGACGTTGGGATCGTGACTGAAATCCGCATCCATGACGCCGATGATCGGCGACATGCAGGTCGCCCAGCCGTCGATGACGGCTGACGACAGACCGAGTTTGCCGGCGCGATGCACGCAGCGCACGGGATATTTCGCAGCGAGCGAATCCACGAGCGCGCCGGTGCCGTCGGGCGAGTTGTCGTCGACGACGACGATCTCGCCGGCAATATTATTCTTCGCGAAGACGTCCGTGAGGGCGGCGATCAGCTTCTCGATGCCGCCGGCTTCGTTGTAGGACGGACTGACGACGGACACTTCGTATTGCGGCATTTGGTGTGTGTTCATGGACGCTGTTAACCCGACCTACCAGAAATGGGAGGCGATCGCGGCGAGCAGCGCCATCGCCGCAGTTTCGGTTCGCAAAATCGTGGGGCCGAGCGAGACGAGTGTCGCGCCCGCGGCTCGCGCGGTCTCGAGTTCGCTTTCCGTGAAGCTGCCCTCCGGACCGACGGCGATGGTCAGCACGTCGCGCGCTTTTAGTGCGCGTACGATCGGCGCGAGCGAACCGGGCGGAGCGCTCTCGACCGCCACGATAAGCTTGCCGGCCGCTTCTCGGACGGCGCTCGCCCAATCGCGCGTGGCCTCGACCGTCGGGAGATTGACGCGGCGTGATTGCTCCGCCGCGGCGCGAGCGATGCGCCGCCACCGATCGATCTTTTGCTGGCCTGCGCGCGCGCTGCTGCGCTCGCACTCCACCGGCACGATGCGCCGCACGCCTAACTCGACGGCCTTCTCGACGACGAAGTCGAATTTCGCGCCTTTGGTGACGCCTTGCAGCAGCGAGACGTCCAGCGGAAGTTCGCCGCGCTCGCCGGCTGCGACACCGGCGCACGTCGCGCGCACGCCGTCGGCTCCGACATGCGAGAGCGTTGCGTTCCACGCGACGCCATCGCGCACGAGCGTGACCTCCCCGCCCGCTTTCATGCGCAGCACGAGTGTGGCGTGGCGTGCATCGAGTGCGTCGAGCTCGATCTCTCGGCCAGGCCCGCAGGTTTGCGAAACGAAAAAGCGCGGCCGGCTCATTTGACGTGCACTTGCGCCAGCCACTCACCGGAGCGGCGCTCCTCTTCAAGCTCGAAGCCCGCCATGGCGAGCGCGTGCTGAACCTGCATGCGCGAGCGGCGCGTGATGCCGCTGGTGACGAGGATGCCGCCGCGCAGAAGTTTCTTAGCGAACGCGGGAGCGAGATCGATCAGCACCTCGGCGCTGAGATTGGCCGCGATGATCGCTACGCGCGGAAAGGCGCGCGGCACGCCGCACGCGCGCAGGATCGCCCGCGCCTTGAGCCGGTTCTTGCGAAAATTGGCGCGCGTCGCGGTGACTGCCAGCGGATCATTGTCGGAGGCATACACAACCGCGCCGCGTCGCGCGGCCGCGAGCGCAAGGATGCCGGACCCGCAGCCGACGTCGAGCACTCTGTGCCGGAGACGGATGCGCGGCAGCAAAAGTCGCAGGGTCAGCGCGGTCGTCGCGTGTTGGCCCGTGCCGAAAGCCATGCCGGGATCGATGACGATCGCGTCGTGTCCGCGCGGCACCCGGAAATCTTTCTCCCACGAAGGCACGACGTACAAACGCTCGGCGATCTTAGAGGGTTTGAAGAAACGCTTCCAAGATTCGGCCCATTCCTCTTGGCGCACGCGCTTCGTGCGAAGACGCACGGGACCGAGGATGCCGGCTCGACGCGCTTGCGCGAGCACCGCGGTAAGCCGTTTTTTGACGGCCGCCGCACGGTTCTGCGGCACCCATGCCGACACGAATGCCTTGCCTACTCGATGGCTGCCCGAGAGCGGCTGCTCGATCGCCACGCGCGCGCGGGTAGCGTGGTGCAGCACCGCTGAAGCCGGCTCGAACTCTTCCGCCGCGACCTCGAGTGAGAAGCGGACCAGGTGCGACGCCGGGGCTACTCGCCGCCGAATGCTTCCTTTACCTTCTTGAAAAAGCTTCGATCGTGGACATCTTCGCCGCCAGAGCGCGCGAAGGCTTCGAGCAGCTCGCGCTGCTTCTTGGTCAGTTTGGTGGGCACGCGCACGCTCACGTCCACGAGCAGGTCACCGCGCCCCGCGCCGCGCATGCGCGGCAAGCCGCGGCCGGGAATGCGAAAGCGCGTGCCGTTTTGCGTGCCCGGCGGCAGTTCGAGCTCCTCCTCGCGATCGAGTCCTTCGATCTCGAGTTTGGCACCGAGCGCCGCTTGCGTGAACGACACGGCCGTCTCGCAATGGATGTCCGCACCGTGGCGTTCAAAGACGTCGTGCTCGAGCACCGACACGAAGATGTACAGATCGCCGCTGGTGCCCCCGCGTTCTCCCGCCTCGCCCATGCCCGCATAGCGCAGTCGCGTTCCGTCTTCGACGCCCGGCGGGATCTTGACGGTCAGTCGCCGTGAGATTTCGCGCCGGCCTTGGCCGCGGCACGCCTTGCACGGATCGACGACGACGCCGCCGGTTCCTCCGCAGCGCTGACACGGGCCCGTGCTCATGAACTGACCGAGCAGCGTATTGCGCACCGAGCGCACCTGTCCGGTACCGCGGCAATCCGGACACGTCGCCGGGCGCGACTTGTTGGCCGATCCGGTGCCCCCGCACGCGTCGCACAGACCGAGGTGTTCGAACTTGATCTCCCGCTCGACGCCCTCGAGCACTTCTTCGAGACTCACGCCGACGTCGTAACGCAGATCCGCCCCGCGCGCGGGCCCGGCGCGCCGCCCGGCGGCGCCGCTGAAAAAAGCGTCGAAGATATCGTTGAACGGCGAGAAGTCGCTGAAGCCCGACGGTCCGGCTTGCGGATGCACGGTGCCGAAGCGATCGTACTGCGCGCGCTTGTTCTGGTCGGACAGCACGGTGTAGGCTTCGTTGATCTCTTTGAAGCGTGTCTCGGCGCCGGACTTCTCGCGCTCGTGCACGACGTCGGGGTGATGCTGCCGCGCCAAATGCCGGTAGGCGCGCTTGATCTCCGCATCGGATGCCGTGCGAGAGACTCCTAGGACTTCGTAATAGTCGCGCTGCGTGGGCACCGTGCGTCTATTGCTCGCCCTGGAACAACTCGTTGAGGTTTTCGGCCATGCAGTTCACCAGCGCGATGAGTCGCGCGTAGTGCATGCGGCGCGGTCCGAGCACGCCGACCGCTCCCGCGTTGCGATCGGCGACTTTGTACGGCACGGTGACGACGCTGCACTCGTTCATGTCGATATTGCCAAGTTCGCTGCCGATGACGACGGTCGTGCCGTCGTGCAGCAAGGAATCCTGAAGCCAACGATACAGGGTGCGCTGCTCTTCCAGCAGATCGAGGATGGCGCGCAGCTTGCGAAAGTCGCGGAATTCCTGTTGATCGAGCAGATTGTTGGCGCCGCCCGCGAAGAGGCGCTGCTCGACGATGTTCTCGCCATGTTGCGCGAACATGCCGGCGAGCGCGCGCAGGAGGTCGGGCGGCAGCGGCTGCTCGCGCGCGAGCTCGCGCAGCAGTTCGATCGAGATGGCTGACAGGCGCCGGCCGGGCAAGAGGCCGTTGAGCTTGTTGCAAAAGCGGGTAAGATCGTCCGGCAGAACGTCCTCTGAAGTTTCGATGGTCGTCTGCGCCGCCAGGCCGATGTCGGTGACGAGCACGGCGTGCACGCTTCGGCTGCCCAGCCAGATGAGTTGCAAATGACGATAGGTCTGACTGTTGAGCCGAGGCGCGATGGCGAACGCGATGCTGCGCGTGAGGCCGGACAAAACATGGGAGGCGTGATCGACGGCTGTGTCGAGCTGGCGGCTCGCGCGGCGCACCTCGCCGTGGATCTGCTCGCGCTCCTCGTTGCTGAGCATCTCCGGCAGCATCAGGCGGTCCACGTAATAGCGATAGCCGCGGTCCGACGGCACGCGTCCGGCCGAGGTGTGGGGTTGGTCGAGATAGCCCTCATCCTCCAGGCTCGCCATTTCGGCGCGCACCGTGGCCGGGCTGATCCCAAGGTTGTATTTTTGGGTGAGCGTGGCGGAGCCGACCGGCTCGCCGGTGGCGATGTACTCATAGACGACCGTGCCTAGAATCGAGGTCTTGCGGCGGTCGAGCTCGGGTTGGCTTGACGCCTTGTCCGCTTCGGTCTGAGGCTCCGGCAGGTCGCTTGTTTTAGCTTTTTTTGGCATTAGCAGTCGGCACTCGAGAGTGCTAAATGTATGGTACGCCGACCCGGCACAGCGTCCCTTTAGCCTGAAAGGAACGCGCGCACTTCGTCAAGCGAATGCACCCGGCGCGCGGGCGGCAGCGCCGCCAAAATGCGCCGGCCGTATTTCATCGTTTCCAAGCGGCCGTCGAGGATGCACATCAAGCCCTTATCGGAGCGGCTGCGGATGAGTCTACCCAAACCTTGTTTCAAGCGCGTGATCGCCGCCGGCACCATGAGCGCGTCGAACGCATCGACGCCTTCGGCCTGGAGCAAGCTCGAGCGCGCGGCGACGATGGGATCGTCGGGCGGCGGAAACGGAATGCGATCGATGATGACGCACGAGAGCGCTTTGCCGACGACGTCCACGCCCTCCCAGAACGACGCGGTCGCGAACAGCACCGGATTGGATTCTGCGCGGAACCAGTCGAGCAGTTGACCTTTCGGAGCTTCGCCCTGCATGCGGCTAGGGAACGGCAGCGTCGGGCGCAACGCAGCAGCCACTTCGCGCATCACGGCATAGGACGTGAACAGCACGAACGCGCGGCCGTGCGTCGCCGCAAGCACCGGGTCGATGGCGGCGGCTGCGAGCGTGGCGAAACGCACGTCCTTGGGATTGATCCGTTCGGGCGGCAGATACAGCATCGCTTGGCGTTCGAAGTCGAACGGCGAATCCAGCACCAGTTCGTCGACTTGCGCGCCCTCGAGTCCGACTTGGCGGCGCAAGTAGTCGAAATCGCCGCCCGCCGCGATGGTCGCGGAGGTCATGACGACGCTGCGCGCGTTTTCGAAGAGCCGCTCGCGCAGGAGCGGCGCGACCGTGACCGGCGCGCACAGGGCCGCGTGCGAATCCCGCCGCTCGCTCGTGCGCTCGACCCATGATATCCAACCGTCGAGGTCGGCGCGCAGCCGTTCGATGGTCTGCGTGTGCGCGGTGATCGAGTGCATCAGCAGATCGCGGCGCCGCTCGAGCGCCTGCTCGCCCATCTGCGGAAACCGCGCGCCGCGCGCCCAGTGCTCGGCGACCCAGTTCTCCGTGCGATACAGAGCGCGCTGCAGCGGATCCATCAACTCCAGCGCTTTTTCGTTCGCGCGCATCGGGTAGCGCCCGTTGGGACCGTCGGCCAATGCTGCAGCGAATGCGTCGGCGGTATCGCTCACTTCGGCGTGCAGCGCTTCATTGAAAACATACGCGCGGTTGATCTTTTGGAGCAGCCGCCCGATGCCGGCGCGCGAAATGGAAGAAGAAAACGCGGCGGTGGCCCATTCCTCGATTTGATGCGCTTCATCCAGGACCGCATAGTCGTAGGGCGGGATCAGGCCGCCTCCCATCGCGAGGTCGATGAAGAACAGCGCATGATTGACGACCACGATGTCGGCGTGCCGGGCGGACTCGCGCGCGCGCATGTGATGGCAGCGCTCCGGCCCGAAGAAGTCGCACGCCTCCATGATGCAATCGTCCGCGTCGGTGTCGAGCTCGCGCCACAGCGCGTCGGAAGGCACGAAATCCAACTCGGACCGATCGCCCGTGTCGGTCACGCCTGCCCAGCGGAAGATCTTGCGCTCTTGATCGCTTTGCGCGAGGGTGAAGCGCCGGCGCAGCTGCTCGAGTTTGTCGCGGCACAGATAGTTGCTGCGGCCCTTGAGCTGCACCACGCGCGCTTTGCTGGCGAGCGCGTCGAGCACCAGCGGAATATCTTTGTTGAGCAGCTGCTCTTGAAGCGCGAGCGTGGCCGTCGAGACCACGATGCGCTGCCCCGAGAGCAGCGCGGGGATCAGGTAGCCGAGCGACTTACCGGTGCCGGTGCCGGCTTCTACCATCACGTGGACGTGCTCGAGGAAGCCGCGGTTCACGAGTTTGGCCATGGCGATCTGCGCCGGGCGGGTTTCGTAACCGCTCAGCGAGTCGGCCATAAGGCCACCGGGCCCAAGCGCGCGTTCTATCGTTAGCAATGTTTTCGCCACGTGTACCAAACAAGTGTTTGGTACCCTGGTGGGGCGGCACCTTTAGGTTTACCCCGGGGCTAAAGCCCCGGCACTACATCTTTAGAGGTTCTCCCAGTCGCGTTTTTGGACACGGCGCTTTTCAAGGCGGCGCTTGCGCTCCACGAGCGATTCGCTCACCTGCGCGTGCGCGTTGACCGGCAGCGTCGGTCTTGCTGCTCTGCGCCGCTGAATCGCGAGTTTTTTCTTGGCCGTCGCGATCGCGCGTTTCGGCGATTTCTTCTTCTTACGCTTCATGTTTTATGGCACGAAGTTCGCAAAGGCAAGCCAGAAATGCTGCCCGAATATGCGGGACTTGTGTCCATAGCGCAACCAGTTCGCGCCGCGGCTGCGAGGCACGACATCCCGCGCAGCATGCGTGCACTCGTCAAAGAGCGGCCCGGTCCCGGCATGGCTTTGCGCGAAGTGCCTGTTCCCGCGATCGGTCCCAACGACGTGCTCATCCGCGTGCTCAAGGCCGGCATCTGCGGCACCGACGCGCACATCTGGGCCTGGGACCCGTGGTCGCAAAACCGCTTGCGCCCGCCGCTGGTCATCGGGCATGAATTCATGGGCGTCGTCGCCGCGATCGGCGCCGCCGTTCGCAGCGTGAGCGTCGGCGAGCGCGTGTCGGCCGAAGGCCACATCCCGGACGGCACCTGTTTCCTGTGTCGCTCGGGTCAGGCGCACATCTGCGCCGCCGTCAAAGTGATCGGCGTGGATCGCGACGGCTGTTTCGCCGACTACATCGCCATGCCCGAGAGCAACGTCTGGAAGCTCGATCCCGGCGTGCCGGATGAATGGGCCGCCATCTTCGACCCGTTCGGCAACGCGGTCCACACTGTTGCGGTCGGTGACGTCAGTCTGAAGTCCGTCTTGATCACCGGCGCCGGGTCGATCGGGCTCATGGCCGTCGGCGTGGCGGCTGCGGCCGGCGCTTCGAAGATCATCGCCGTCGACCCGAATCCGCACAAGCTCGCGCTGGCCCGCGTCATGGGCGCCCACGTCGTCCTGGACTCCGCGGCGCCAAACCTCCGCGAGGCGATCCGCAGCGAGACCGGCGGCAACGGCACCGACGTCTTGCTGGAGATGAGCGGCAATCCGGTCGCGTTCGATTCCGGTCTGGCGGCGCTGCGCAACGGCGGACGCGCGGCGGTGCTGGGCATCCCCGGCGGTAACGTCACCTTCGATCTCGCCGAGCACGTGGTGCTCAAGGGCATCACGGTGGTCGGCGTGTTCGGCAGGCGCATGTGGGAGACGTGGTATCAGATGCAAGCGCTCGTGAGTTTGGGGCGCATCGACTTGAAGCCGGTCATCACGCACGTCGTGCCGTTCGAGCGCTTCGAAGAATGCTTCACGACGCTCAAGCGAAGCGAGGCCGTCAAGATCGTGCTTGACTTGACGTCCGGAGCCTAGACCGCCCATGAATCAAACCTACAATCGCAAGCTGCGCGAGGACCTCGACGCGCTGCGTGCCGCCGGTACGCTGAAGACGCTGCGTCACATCACCACGCCGATGGGTGCAGTCGTTCACATGGAAGAGGCCGGCGATACGATCGTGCTTTCCAGCAACAATTATTTGGGTCTGGCCGACAACCCGCGCGTCGTGCAGGCGGGCATTGAAGGACTCAAGCACTACGGCGCGGGTACGGCGAGCGTGCGCTTCATCTGCGGCACGCTCGACATCCATCGGCGCCTTGAAGAGCGCATCGCTTCGTTTTTGGGGACGCAGGCGTCGCTCACGTACGTGTCATGCTGGAGCGCGAACACCGGGCTGATCCCCACCGTTGCGGTCGAGGGCACCGCCATCGTCTCGGACGAGCTCAACCATGCCTCCATCATCGACGGCTGCCGGCTCGCGACACAAGCGCAGCGGCTGCGCTACAAGCACGCCGACATGGCGGATCTCGAGGCGAAACTAGCCGCCCTGCCGCCCGAGATGACGAAGTTCGTGATCAGCGACGGCGTTTTTTCGATGGAGGGCGACCTCGCCAAACTGCCCGAGGTCGCCTCGTTGGCAAAACGCTACAATGCCGTCACCATCGTCGACGACAGCCACGGCACGGGCGTGACCGGCCGGACGGGGCGCGGCACGATCGAGCACTACGGCCTGGAAGATCAGATCGACATCATCACCGGCACGCTGGGCAAGGCGCTCGGCGGCGCGGCCGGCGGTTTTGTGGCGGGCTCCGCCGAGCTCGTCGATACGCTCATCCAGAAATCTCGGCCTCAGCTTTTCTCCAACGCGCTCCCCGCAACGGTCGCGTGCAGCGCGCTTGCTGCCATCGACGAACTCGACGAGCATCCAGAGCTGCTCGCCAAGCAGCGCGAGAACATCCGGTATTTCCGCGAGCGCCTGGGCGCGCTGGGCTACAAGCCGCTCGAGGGGACGAGCGCGATCATCCCGATCATCGTGGGCGAAACCGCGTTTGCGATCAAGATGAGCGAGATGCTCTTGGCGCAAGGCGTGTTCGTCACCGGGTTCGGCTACCCGGTGGTGCCCGAGGGCACCGCGCGCATCCGCGTGCAGATGAGCTCGGCGCTCGAGCGGGAGCACCTGGACCGCGCGCTCGCGGCGTTCGAAAAGGTCGGCCGCGAACTCGGCTTGCTCAAGGCGCCCCAGCCCGCTAAGCGATAACACCACCTTAGAACGTCCGCCAAGAAGAGTCGAGGAGCCGCGCGCCAAAACGATGTCGCCGAAATGACGTCGAGGTGATCGCGCGCCGCTCCCGGAACCGCGCGGCACTTTAGCGGGAGGTTAGGCGATGGCGGATTTCCTCGGGTTCGATCACGTCGACACGCGCGTGTGCTCGCTTGCCGCGGTCGAAGCTTTTTACGATAAACTCATGCCTGAGATCGGGTTACCGGACAAAGAGTGCCACAATGTCGATGCTACCGGCGCCTGGAGCAGAGCTAAACCGGGAGAGCAGTACAATACGATCGAGTACCACGAAAAACCGTCGGACCGACAACCAGCGCATTTCATCGGCTTCATCGAGGACCCAGCGATGAAGCCCGTTTCCACTCGCATCGCTTTCCGCATCGCCTCGGTCGGCGAGCTCGATCGTTGGGTCGCGTTGCTCGGCCGCATCGGCGCGCGCAATGTTGAACCCTCATCATCCTTTGAAGACTGGTCTGCCGTGTTCTTTGAGGATCCGGCGGGCACGAAGCTCGAGGTCGTCGCGCGCAAGCCGTAGCGCCTCGCCCTCAAGAGGCCCTGGCTATGCGCTCCGCTGTGTTAGATTGTGCGTCGCCTTGATGCGGCCAGAGTGGGTGGCTGCAAGCAACGCATTGTAGTCGCGGTCGTTTTTAAACAGAAAGGAAAATATGATAGACCACGTTATTCTCACGGTCAGTGACTTCAAGCGTTCAGTCGCGCTCATGATCCGAAATTCGACGCCACCGGCTGCGCCGATCTAGTGCGGATCGGCTTTGTAGTGCGCGCCGCAGTCGTCACAGTATTCTGCGCCTGCGCTGGCCTCGTTTTGGCAACGAACCGACTTGCGCCGCTCGGTCGCGTCCTTGGGCCAATCGTTTTCGCCGCGAACCAGCTTGCGCCGCTCTTCATCGTCGCGGCCGAGTTCGGGGCTCATCGCAGGTCTGTGGTTCCCGCCCTCGTGAGCCGACTCGTAGCATTGGCATTGCACGGGCCGAAGTTCCGGCTACGGTGGCCAGACGACCTGCGTGTCGCGCTCCCAACCCTCATTTTCGAGCTTGATGTGCTCGATCGCGACCGCATCGGCGTTCGCGTCAAGATCGGGGAGGGCCTGATACTCCGAAACCCAGCAGCGGTGGATCAAGTACGAGAGCACTTTTTGGCCGGCTTCATTGAAGACATCGAGGATCATGTCTTTTCGGAAATTGGCGATGCCCGGGCCGGCGCCCGGATTCACCGCGAGATTGGCCCACTTCTCGAATTCAGTGTCGCTGGTGATGCCGCGCTCGAGCGTGATCGGCTCATACTTGGTCCGCCCCGGCAACTCGAGAATCCCGCTCGGGTCGCCGCCTTCGCGGTGTTGGACGACCTCGGTCGTGCGTCGCAATGCGCTCACCTTACTCACGCCGGCGACGTAGCGGCCATCCCACTTGACGCGGAATTTGAAGTTCTCTAGGGGGTCCATAGTCGCCCGAGGATTCCAGACGGCCTTTTGCCAGTCCCCCGCTCCTGCGGCCGCAAGGCGTAACGTTTTCGGGGCTTCGGCGGTCTAACTAATACGATGAAAACGCTCTCTGAGGCCCTGCGCGACGGATGGCGGTTAGCCGGCCGGATTGATTCACAATTCGTGCACGTGGTCCGCCAAGAAGGCAGATACTTGCGCGGCGCACTGGCCCTCGCTCCGCTGCCCACCCAACCAACAACAAAGTAGCTCCCCTTCGCAACTCCACGGCGGGTTGCAGCCGTTTTGGCATTGAACCTCAAACGGTGAGGGGAGAAGTTCATGCTCGCTTCACTAATCCGTCCACTAACCATTCTCGGCCTTCTCATCACGTTGGGCTCGGGCGCCACAACCTCGCACCCGTTCATCGATACTGTTGGGGACCGCATGACGGTAGAGGTATCCTCGACCGACACGAACGGCGTCAGCTCGACGTTGCGCGTGGATCCTTCCCCGGGCCATGGTCCGAGAGCGCATATCCACAGCCGCGAGGACGAGATCTACGTTGTCATGCGTGGGCACTTTCGTTTTTGGAGCGGTACGCGCGTTGTCGACGCAATGCCAGGGAGCGTTATCTTTTTGCCACGTAATAAACCGCATCAGTGGCTCAACGTTGGTAAAACGACAGGTGAGCTGATCTTGACAATAGTCCCCGGCGGTTTGGACCGATTCTTTGTAGAGGCGAGTAAGCGGGGTCTGAGGATCCCGAAAGATAATGCCGCGATAGATCGCCTGCGCGCCACGTATGGCATACGCCCCGCTCCCTCATTCGTAAAATAGCGTCACGAAAAGGTCATTCCTGGAGCAGGCGCAGCAGCGTCGCTTGGATCGCGTATGCGTTGAGCAGCGCTTGAGCGTCATCGACCACACGTGGCGTTCGGCGTTCCAGCGGCAGAATCGAAATCTCTTCGAGCGGCGGAAGCGGGTTTAACGGCAGCACGGTGGCGCTGCGGAAGATCAACTCCGCAAACATCGCGTTGCCCCATCCGAACTCCGTGCGCGTGAACTGTGACGGATCGTTCGGGTCGAAGCTCTCGTGGATGAGCTCGTCCGTTGGATTCGAGAGATGGACCTGGCCGATGGTGTCGGACACTTCCTTGGGCGTCGGCGCGGTGAGCCCACGAGCGATGATGCCGAGCGGCCACACCCATCCCGTGCGCGTGTGCGGGCTGCCCAATCCTTCCGCGTAGCGGCCCCGATAGTAATACGGGTTGTCGGACGAGAGCGCGAAGCGCCGCGTGTTGTTGTAGACCGGATCTTCCTTAGATACGTAGCCGAGGTACGGCGCCGAGACCAGATTGGGCACGTTGGCGTCGTCCATCAGCTCGACGTTGCCCCTGCCGTCCACCTCGTACGCGTAGAGCCAGCCATAGCGGAAGTCGTAGACGACGCCGTTGCGGTCGATGCCGGCCCGGACTTGGCCGGCGAGCGCGCGCGCCTTTGCGGCCAGGTCGAGATCGCCGTATCCCGTCACCGCCAGCTCGGCAAGTTCGCGCAGCGCCACTTCTGCCAACATCTGCTGCGGAATATTGAACGGATAGCGCACGGGATCGTCTGACGGGCGGAATGCGCTCCAGATCATCCCCGTGTCGGCATAGTCCGCGCCGCGGCCGTGATTGTCCAAGAACCGAGACGTGTACTGCGAGCAGCGCCGGTGTTGCTGCTCGCAAGCAAAGGTCGAAACCGTATGAGCCAGCGCCCAGTGCAGCTTTCGCGTGAAGACCCTGCGGTCGTGCGTCTGTTTCCAATAGGTCCACGCGAGCGTCACGGGGTAGGCCAACGAATCGACCTCCCACTTCTCTTCCCAGATCTGGTAGCCGACCGTGAACGCGTTGGCGCGCGGATTCTTGAGCACGTTCTTCGCGTTGCGCTCGATCACGGCGCGTATCAGTGAGCCTAATCTTGTGACCGCCGGGATGAAGCGCACGTAGGGGATGGTCTGCGCCGACGAATCGCGCAGCCACATGGCGGGGATATCGCCGGTCTGGACGTACATGGTCCCGTCATCTTGGCGGAAAAAATCTCTGGCCAAAGTATGGAAAAGCGTGACGGTCGGGATGTCGAGCGTCGGCTGCCTGCCGATCTGCATGACGATGCGTACCGTGCCGGCGAGCGGATCCACGGTGAACGTCGTGTCGGTTTGCTGGGAGGCTGCGGGCGAAGCGCCGGCGATCATCACCGAGACAAGAGGCAACGCCAAGCGGTATAAATGCAACACGCGGCCGCTTCGCAGCCGCGGGTCGTTATTCCGGTTCGTGAAAGAGTTTTAGGAGGGGGCTTTAGCTGGCGGCTGCGTCCTCGTCGAAACACATGGTGTCGACTATCGTCATAACACGGCGTATTTCGTCTTGCTCTTGACGGCGTAGGCTAAGGGCCACAACGGCGAGCGATACGGTTGCCAGCGTAACGGCGATCGCGGTAGCGGCTATAGGCATGATGGTCGTAATGAAGAGATGCAACTTGAGTCTTTTCCTCTCGCCCCCAGGCACTAGTATGACGAAGCCGCCAGGCCTTTCGTTACATGGGCTTCCGCACTTCGGGACGTCGCGAGCACAGGTAAAGCGGCCCGCACGGCGCACCCATACTAAAGCGCATGTTCACGAAGCTTCTCCCCATCCTCGGCATCACGTTCATCGACATTCTGGGATTCTCCATACTGATCCCGATCATGCCCTATTTCGCGAAGCATTTCGGCGCTTCGGATCTGGTGGTCGGCCTCTTGTTTTCGACTTTTGCCGCTTTCCAGTTCCTCGCGGGCCCTGTCTGGGGCAACGTCAGCGACCGCATCGGGCGCAAGTCGGTGCTCATCATCAGCCAGATCGGCGCGACCCTCGGATGGGGGCTGCTCGCGTTCGCCAATAGCCTGCCGCTGGTGTTCGTGGCACGCATCATCGAGGGGGCCTCCGGCGGCAACATCAGCGTGACCCAAGCCTATGTCGCCGACCTTGTGGAACCCAAGAAGCGCGCACGCGCGTTCGCGTACGTCGGCGCGGCGTTCAGCGCAGGCATCGTCTTCGGCCCGCTGTTCGGCGGCTTGCTGTACGCGCGTTTCGGTTTCCCTGCACCGTTTCTCGCGGCGGCTGGGCTGCAGTTCTTCACTTTGCTGCTGACGATCTTCATGCTGCCCGAGTCGCGCAACCGCGACCAGCAGGCGCAGGTGGCGACCTTCGCCGACATCTCCAAGTCGCTGGGCAATCCGAAGCTCGCTCCGTTGCTCTGGCAGCTGTGGGCGTTTTCGCTCGCGCTCTACGCGTGGTTCGCCGTTTTCACGCTGCTGATGCAGGAAGGGCTCGGCTTCAGCCCCACGCAGACCATGTTCTTCTTCGCCAGTTTCGGCGTCTTGAGCGTCGTGCTGCAAGTCTTCGTGGTGGGGCGGATCTACGACCGGCTGGGCGATCGGGGCAGTTCCAACATCGGCATCGCCAGCGCGCTGCTCGCGTTTCTGCTCGTTCCCATCGCGCACGATATTGTGACGGTGCTGCCGACGATGGTGCTTTTCGCCTTCGGCATGGCGCTGGCGCGACCCGGGCTGACTTCGTTGCTCACCGAGGCGTCTCCCGAGAATCAGCGCGGCACGATATTGGGCGTCGGCTCGTCGCTCGACAATCTCTCGGGCGTGCTGATGCCGCCGGTGTCGACGGGGATCCTCGGACGTTTCGGCCCGCATTACGCCGGATTGACGTCGGCCGTGTGGGCGACCGTCGCGCTAGTCATGGGATTGCTCGCGCAACGCCGCGAGGCCGTGCCTGCTGAGATAACCGCCGTGGAGTCCTCAGCTACAGACTAGCCCCCCAATTGTTAGGGGTCATCGGCTGACGTACGCGAACAACGAGCCTATGCATTACGCTTTGAACACTCCAAGGGTCCGCGATTCGATGCGGTTACAGCTCTCGCTTGCCGCGGTCGTGCTCATATCCGGGATGGTGTTGTCATGGGGCGTTGCCGGTGCCGGCACGACGCGCACGTGCTTCGAGTGGGAGAAAAACAATCCCGACGCAACCGGCGTGAATCTCATCTCCCTGTGTCAGAACGAGTTGGCGGTTCGTGCGAACGAATGGAGAGCGACGAGCGATCCCATCAAAAAGGGCCACTTGCAGATAGGGATGGGAGAAGACTACTGGGCGATCGCGTACTACTGCAGGTACGGCATCCTCAGACATCGCAACGTCGATGCCCGGTGTGCGCCTGGAACTGACCACGATCTGGCAGTGTCATCTATAGTCGCCGCCAAACTAGCCTACAACAACGCAAAAAGCGATTCGAACAATGCGCGCGAGATCGTCAAAATAGCAGACGATCTTCTGGCGGGCGAGTTCAACGTGCCGTCGGCGAGCCATCCTGCGTGGCTGCCGGCCCCCGAGAAGCTTTGCGCGCTCCTGGCTAAGGGGATCAGGGACAGAAATGTCGCCAAGTGGCAGCGATCGGATAAGGGATACTTTTGCGGCAGCCAGGATATGATCTATATTAATTCGAGCGAAGTCTACATGACTAACTATGACGCCACGGGGCCGACGAAGAAGCGCGTCAGCCGCTTCTATTTAAAGGTTCACGTCTCTGCCAATAGCCTCCAGAAGGACCAAATCGCAGCGCCGATCTTATCTCGGCTTTCGGCTATATTTTTTGCGGCCTGCCACCACGACACGCCGGATGATCTTGCAAAAGCCGTACGCGATGTCACGACGAGTTCGCTATCGGGGTGCCTCGGCGTGGCGCAAACGCGCTTCACGCCAGGAAGGCATGACCTTAACAGCAGCAATAGCACTGACTCCAATGGCTCAGAGTTTGAGGTTCAATTGGATGTACCGTGAGACTGACTGAACGGACCTGAAGGTCCGTTGCTACATGAGGGGGTCAGCAGGATCTAAAGATCCTGCTCCACCGACGTCCGAACTTCGTTCGGAACGCTACACCCGAGCTTCGCTCGGGTCACTACATTCTTTCCGGGGCTAAAGCCCCGGCACTACAACCGGTCGCTACATAGCTTCGCTGAGTCAGATCTTGTGGGGTTTGTCGATGTAGTCTTGGTACACGAGCCCCACGGCGATCTCCATCGATTCCGCCATCAACTGTTTGTCCAGCGTCAGATCCACGCACGTGCGGCCGGTCGCTTGCGCTTCACGGATGAGATCCGCAGCCGGCCTCTTCGTCTCATAGCCGAGCCACGCCGCGCATGCGACTTCGCCCGCCGGCACGCCCAAGCTCAATAAGGTGTCGTAATCCGGCAGCGCGACGCCTGGGAACCTGAAGTTGAGGGCGCGCGCATAGGCGGTGTAGCGCGTGCGCGATGACGTCATGTCGAGCAACGTGACCTGGGCGGAGAGTGCGCGCGTCTGCGCCGCGTAGGTGCCGTCTTGCGAGCGTTGCGCCATGGCGAGCACGGCATCCCACGCCGCCACGGCTTTATCCATGGCCGTCTGCACCTTCGGCATGTCTTTCGCCTCGATGTCGCCTTTGGTGGTGTCGATCGCGTTCAAGGCGACGAGAAAGTCGTTGAGCGAGCGCACCGAATCTTCGCCCATCGAAACGGCGGCGCGCGCGTGGTCGGTCGAGCGCACCAGCTCGTTCGACGATGTGCCGACGCTTGCGATCAGCGCGCCGTAGTACGGCAGCTGCGCGAGCGTCTTCGCCGAGGGCTGCGCATCGCGCAGCGGCCCGGCCATCTCGCGCAGCAGCGTGAGGTTATCGTCGAGGAGACCCGGCGTCGCGCCCTGCACGTCGGAGGTCAGATCGAGCGTGCCGTTGATGTCGCGGGTGATGTGGTCGAGGCCCGCGATGGCGACGCTCAGATTGTTGCCCTCCTTCTTAGGCTCGCCGACGTTCGGCACGGCGTTGGATAGCGATTGCAGCTGGTTGAAGAACGACGCGAGATCTTGGCGGCCCGACTTGACTTGCTCGCTGACGATTGAACCGTCGCTTTTCGTGGCGCTGGTGGCTTCGGCGATCTGCATACTGAGATCACGCCGCCCCGCGTCGAAAATGCCTGCCTGCTGGAACGCCTGCTGCGACCCGGCCACCGCGCCTGCGACGTCCGGTTTCAGCGCCGCGTCGAGTTCGGCTAAGTGCTGGGTCGCCAGGGGATTCTGGGGGCGTACTTTGAGCGCCGCGCGCAGGCGCGCTTGCGCGTAGGAAAGGCGTCCTTCTTGTTCGTCGTGCAGTGCTTGGACCGTGAGTTGATCTGCGTTCGGCCGATCCAGCGCGGCATAGCCGAGCATGTGCGAGACCCGATCTTTGGGCGCCGGATGATTCTCGAACGCTCTGTCCGCTTTGCTTTCGGGAAGGGTTTGCAGGTCCGCCAGGCGCTCCATCATGTCGACCATAGAGCGCGGGTCGTAACCGGCGCGCGACATCAGCAGCAGCCCATACTGGTCGGCCTGCAACTCGTCTTGGCGCGAGAACTTGTTGAACAGCAAGTCGCCGCCGTAACCACCGAAGATGTACGCGATCGGCGTCAAGATGGACAGCACGCCGATGAGGATGCTGAGCAGGTTGCCCTTCTGTCGCAGCGTCACGACGTGGCGGCGCTCGACGTGGCCCATCTCGTGGGCCATGACCGAGGCAAGCTCGTCATCCGACGAAACCGTGTTCAGCAGCCCGAGGTCGAGATGGATGAAACCGCCCGGGAGCGCGAATGCATTGATCTCGTTGGAGTTGATCACGGTGAATCGGTACGTGATGTCTTGGCGCACCCGGTATTGCGCGAGCTTGCCGCCGATGCCGGTGACCCACGTCGTGAGGAATGGATCGGTGACGAGCAGGCTTTGTCGATCTATCTGCTTGTTCAGTCCCTCGCCCTGGGAGATCTCGGCGCTCGTGCTCATGGCGCGAGCGGGCGCAGACGGCATGGCGATGGTGGCGATGAAGACGCTGAGGGTGAGGGCAGCGATGAAGCGCATGAGATCAGTCCGTTTCCGTTTCCGGGGCTAAAGCCCCGGCACTACACCCGAGCTTCGCTCGGGTCGCTACATGGCAAATTACAGGGCCAGGGGTGGGTGGCGGCGGTGCCAATCGGTGCGCGACTGGAACTCGTCGCCGAGCGCTATGAGGTCAGCTTCTGAAAATGCTGGTCCGATGAACGAAAGACCCGTCGGCAGCCCCTGCTGCCCGAAGCCGTTCGGCACGGCGATCGCCGGAATGCCGGCCAGGTTCGCTGAGGCGATCGGCGATCCGCCCTCGATGCCGGGATACGCCTTGTCGAATGAGACGCCGATGGGCAGCGCGACGCTGCCGAACGTGGGAGCGACAAGCGCGTCGAAGCGTTTGAAAAGCTTTGAGAAGCCGCGCTTGATCGGCGCGCGCTCGCGCATCGCGTCCACATAGTCCACCGCGGGGACGGTGAGATACGAATACCCGCCGCGACGGTCGTCGGGATCGGCCAGCGTCGCGGCGCGGCCGTCTTGGATGATGTCGCGGAAGGCCGCGGCGCCCTCGGCTGCCAGAATCGTGACGATGCTTGCGCCGTAGCGATGCGCCGGCACCGCGACTTCTTCGATGTCCGCAAATTTTCGCAGCACGCCGAGCGCTTTGTCGAAGTTCTTGACGACTTCGGGTTGCGCTTTCTTCGTCGAATCCTTCACCAGGCCGAGTCGCAAGCGGGATGGTTTCACCAAGTCCAAAACGTCCCTGACTCTCACAGATCCCGGCGCCCCTGGTTTAAGTGAATACAGTGGAACTTCTCTGCTCGATGAGGTCGGGTCGTTCGGGTCGCGGCCGGCTATGGCGGCGAGCACGAGTCCGGTGTCCTCTGCGGTCCGGCACATCGGGCCGATTTTGTCGAGCGTCCAGCACAGCGCCATGGCGCCGTGGCGGCTCACTCTGCCATACGTCGGGCGCAGCCCGGTGATGCCGCAATACGTCGAGGGGTTCACGATCGAGCCGCTCGTCTCCGAGCCGATCGCGAAGGCCACGAGACCGGCGCCCATCGCGGCGCCTGGTCCGCTCGAGGAGCCGCCGGTCCAGTAATTCGTGTTCCACGGGTTCTTGCACGGGCCGGTGAACGAAGCGTTGGCCGAGTTGTAACCGAGACCACCGGCAAGTTCGATCATCGCGAGTTTGGCGATGAGCACGGCGCCGGCCGCCCCCAGCAGCTTGATCACCGTCGCGTCTTGTTTGAATACCTGGTCGCGATACGGCGCCGCGCCCCAGGTTGTCGGCGCGCCCTTGGCGGCAAGCAGGTCCTTGACGCCGTACGGAATGCCGTGCAGCGGTCCGTGATCGGTGCCGGCTGCGAGATCGGCGTCGGCCCGCTTGGCCTCGGCCAGCGCGCGATCGGGCATCAGCGTCACGACCGCGTTGAGTCTCTTTCCGATGCGTTCGAGCCGCCGCAGGTACATCTGCGTGAGTTCGACCGAGGACACGGAGTGCTTGCGCAGCAACGCGCCGAGTTCCGAAATCGAAGAGAACGCCATTTGCGCTTCGGTCACGACTCGTTCTCCTCCGCGGAGAACACGAAGTCAGGCTCATCCCAGTTCTTGAACTTCACTTTTCGAAACGCTTTGCTCAGGCCGAAGCCGTCCTCGATGTCGCTTGCGATCTTCTTGGCCATCGCGTCCGAGATCTTGGCCTGCGGCAGATCCTTCTGAATTTTCTTGGCCATTTCGAGCGCGAGGGGCGACGGTTTCGTCGGCCCGGGCGGGGCAGGCGGCGGTGTCGGTGTGGGCGACGGCGCGGCGGCAGGCGCCGAAGCCGCGGGTTGCGTGCCGGATGAGGCGGCCGCGATACCGGCGGCCGCAGCGATCGTTCCGGCGAGAAACGAACGTCGCGTGGTCATGCGCTCTAGAGTACCTCGCTAGTCCTTAACGATTGCTGAAAGACCGTCGTGCAGCACGCCGGCGGGCAAGAAGCCGCGCCAGATCTTGCGCACCACACCGTACTTGTCGATGAACACGCTTTCCGGAATGGAACCCACTTCGTACTTCTCGGCGAACGTGCCCGGATCGAGCCCGACCTGGAACGCGATGTGGAATTGCTTGACGAACGGGGTCACCTGCCCGGCTTCTTCTTGCTCGTCTAGGCCCAGAAACACGATCTTGTCGCTGTACTTCGGGTAGCTCGCGACGATTTGCGGCAGTTCTTCCTTGCACGGCGGGCACCACGTGGCGAACACGTTGATGAAGACGGCCTTGCCTCGAAAGCGGGCGAGGTTGATGCGCGTGCCGTCGATGCCCTTGACCGTGAAATCCGGAGCCAGAGCGCCGACGCGTGCCAAGGTCGGGGCGGTCTCGCCCGGTTGTGGCCTGCCGCCGGCGCCGCTCGAGGGACCCGCGTTTTGCGAACAGCCCGCCGCGACAAGGACTAGGGCCGCCAAAGCGGCCCCCGCGAGAATCTTCATTAGACAAAAGGTGCGGCGCGGGTCCGGCTGAGCCCTCCTCGCGTTTGGAGGAGGTCGCTGAAAGCCCGCCGGAGAGGCAGGGACGTTCCAGGAGGCGCGGAGGTTTCCCATGATCGAGAACAAGCCACAAGCCATCGAAGCGCTCTTTGCCGAGAACCGTGTGTTCCCGCCGAGCGAAGAGTTCAAAAAACAGGCGAATTGGAACGACCCCGCCGTGTACGATCGCGCCGGGGCGGACTATCTGAAATTCTGGGAAGAGCAGGCCGCGCGTCTCGAGTGGTTCCAGAAATGGAATTCCGTGCTGCAGTGGGATGAGCACAAGAAGATCGCGCGCTGGTTTGACGGCGGCAAGCTCAACGTCTCGCACAACTGCCTCGATCGGCACGTGAAGGCAGGCCACGGAAAACAGATCGCCTTCTTTTGGGAAGGCGAGCCGGGCGATTCACGCGCGCTCTCGTATTCTGAACTGCTGCAGGAGACGTGCCGGCTGGCCAACGGGCTGCGCGAAATGGGCGTGAAGAAAGGCGACCGCGTCGCGATCTACATGGGCATGGTGCCGGAACTGCCCGTGGCGCTCTTGGCGTGCGCGCGCATCGGCGCCATCCACTCGGTGGTGTTCGGCGGCTTCTCCGCGGAGAGTCTGCGCGATCGGATCGTTGACGGCGAGTGCAAAGTCCTCATCACGCAAGACCAGGGCTGGCGGCGCGGTGGCAAGATCGCGCTCAAGCAGATCGCGGACGACGCGGTCAAAGACACGCCGAGCATCAAGCACGTGATCGTGCTCAAGCGCGTGGGCGACCCGGTGGGCTGGCAGCAGGGCCGGGACCACTGGTACCACGAGCTCGTGAGCAAGCAAAGCCCGGAATGTCCGCCGGAACACATGGACGCCGAAGACGTGCTCTACATCCTATACTCCAGCGGCACGACGGCCAAGCCCAAGGGTATCGTGCACACGACGGGCGGCTATCTGACCGGCATCACCTCGACGCACAAGTACATCTTCGATTTGAAAGAGGAGCGCGACGTGTACTGGTGCACCGCCGACATCGGATGGGTGACCGGCCACTCCTATATCGTGTACGGGCCGCTGGCCAATCGCGCGACGAGTGTGATCTTCGAAGGCACGCCGGACTTCCCTGACAAGGACCGCTTTTGGGCGGTCGTCGAGAAATATAAGGTCTCGATCCTCTACACCGCGCCCACCGCGATCCGCACGTTCATGAAATGGGGCACCGAATACCCCGCACGTCACGACATGTCGTCGTTGCGCTTGCTCGGCTCGGTCGGCGAGCCGATCAATCCTGAAGCGTGGATCTGGCATAAGGATTTCATCGGCGGCGGGCGCTGTCCGGTCGTCGACACGTGGTGGCAGACGGAGACCGGCATGATCCTGGTTTCGCCGCTGCCGGGCATCACCCCGACGAAGCCCGGTTCCGCGACGTTCCCCTATCCGGGCGTTTTCGCCGACGTCGTCAACGCCGACGGCGAATCGGTGCCGCTCGGCGGCGGCGGCTACATCGTCATCACCAAACCCTGGCCCGCGATGCTGCGCACGTTGTGGGGCGATCACGATCGTTATCTCGAGACGTATTGGAAGCGCTTTGCCAAACAGGGCTACTATTTTCCAGCGGATGGCTGCAAGCGCGACAAGGAAGGCTACTACTGGCTGCTGGGCCGCGTGGACGACGTGATGAACGTGTCAGGGCATCGCATCTCGACCACGGAGGTCGAGAGCGCGTTCGTCGATCACCCGAAGGTGGCCGAATGCGCCGTGGTCTCCAAGAAGGACGACATCACCGGCGAAGCGATCGCGGCTTTCGTGACGCTCAAGGGCGGCGGCGTCGGCTCACCGGCCGAAGCCGACGAGCTGCGCAAGCACGTCGTCTCGAAGATCGGCGCGTTCGCGCGTCCGAAGTACGTCACGTTCACGCCGGATCTGCCCAAGACGCGCTCGGGCAAGATCATGCGCCGGCTGCTGCGCGACGTCATGGAGGAGCGGCCGCTCGGCGATACGACCACGCTCGCCGATGCGACGGTCGTGAAGAACATCGCCGAGATGGCGAAGACGTCGACCAAGGACGACTAAGAGTTACCGGGGCTAAAGCCCCGGCACTACATCCGGATTCGGCTAGGCTCCTGCAGCCGAGAGGATGAGGTCTGTCCCGAGCCCTAGCAGAAAGCCAGCCAGCACGCCTACCGAAGCCAGCCGTTTGTAGCCGATCCGGGATCCGGCCTTGGTCATTTCGCCGATGACGTAGATGATGGCGCCCGCGGCGAGCGTCAGGAACAGCACGGAGAGCAGCGGCGAGACGAAATGATAGCCGACCACCGTGCCGAGAAACGTCGGGCCGCCTCCGATCAGACCGAGACGCACGATCGCAGCGAGATTCGCCGGCGTGCCCGTTCCCGCCAGCGGGGCAGCGATGCCGAAGCCTTCGGTCATGTTGTGCAGCCCAAAGCCGATGATGAGCAGCACCGCGAGTTGGATGGCGCCGGTCGCGGCGGATTGGCCGATGGCGAGTCCCTCGCCGAAATTATGCAAGCCGATGCCGACGGCGATGGTCGTGGCGAGCGTCATCGGGGAGAGGTGGCCCTCGGCGGCCAGTGACTTTGAGCGCATGAGGATGACGCGCGTGAAGTAGACCAGCCCGACCAAGCCCGTGCCCAAGCCGAAGACGTACGTCGCGAGCAAGACGACGAGCTGAGTCACACCGCCGCCGAGCTGCATGAGGTGCAGCGCGGAGCTGAGCGGTTCGCCGGCTTGGCGCAAGATGTCGAAGAGCAGGAAGAACAGCACGCCGATGGCGGTGGCGTTGAGGAACGAAAGCCAGGCGGGCGGCACGCGACGCAGCGCGGCGAACGGCAGGCCGAAAAAGATCGTCAGACCGGCGATGGCGCCGAGGATCAAGGCGGCGGGTTGCGTCATCGGAGGACCGGAGGACTGCGCGCCTCCGCCCGGGGACGCTACGCTCATCATGTCGCCCATGGACGTAAGCTTGTCGGGGGCGCCCTCGTATTGGATGGACGCGATCAAGCCGCCCGGCCCCATGCCGCCGTTGAGCATGTGGTCGACGACGTGGCAGTGCACCATCCACGTGCCGGCTGGCGCGTCGGCGCGGAATTCGATGTCGCGCAGTTCGCCCGGACCGAGGAGCACGGTGCTCATCAGCTGGCGGTTTTGCGGCGAGACCCGCTGGCCGTCCACGGCGACGACGCTGAAGTGGTGACCATGGATGTGCATGGTATGGAATTCGGTGCCGCTGATATTGATCTCGCGAATGCGCACGCGCTCGCCACGCTTGACCACGAAAGGTTTGGTCAGCGGATAGCTCTTGCCGTTGATGCTGAAATAGTTCTCGGTCGAGCTGAAAACGCGCCACGATGACAGCAGCATGAGATAATCGCGCTGGTACGCTTGTGCCGCCGGCGTGGCCGGATCGACGACGAGCGCACCGTACAAACCGCGGTCGAGTTGGTTGAGGTCGTCGAAGTGCGTATGGTAAAGGTACGTGCCTGACTCTTTGACCGTGAATTCGTACACGTAGCTCTGGCCCGGGGGCACGGGCGACTGGCTCAGGCCCGGCACCCCATCCATGTCTGCGGGAAGTTCGACGCCGTGCCAATGGATGGTCGTGGGCGCGGGCAGATGATTGGTGAGGATGACGCGCAGACGGTCGCCCTGGCGCACGTGAATGGTCGGGCCCGGAACCGTGCCGTTGTACGTCCATGCTTGCGTGCTGATTCCCGGCGCGATCTCCCATGGCTTGATCTCGGCGATCAGGTGGATCGTCTTGATCTTGCCTGCGAGCGGCGGCGGGAGCGCGGGCAACAACGCCGCGCTCTTTTGCGCGTCAGCTTCGGCGCGCGCGACGATGTCGGGTGCGATGTCCGTGGCCACAAGACCGGGGCGGGCGTCGTCGAGCGATGCGCCGAGCGCGCGAGATTCCAGTGCGAAAACGAGCGCGCCGATGAAGAGAACTGCCCGCAACATGGTCTTGCTACTTGCCTTTGGTCGCGGACTTCTTCTGTGGGTTGCGAACGAGGATGTCGCCCGCCAATTGCGTGCTGACGGTGTGCTTCTTGCCGGCGACGACGATCGTCAGCAGTCCGACCGCGTGCTCGCGGTGCTCGACGCTGACCGGCGTGCCGGGGCGCAGCCCGATCTCGGCCAGAAACTTGAGCAGCTCGGGAATGTCGTGCTTGATCTCGAGCACCGCGGCCGGCACGCCCAGCGGCAGGTCCGCGAGCTCTATCGCGCCGTCGTGGCGCCAGATCGAGCCATCCTCGCGCGGAATCGGGTGACCGTGAGGGCAGGTCGTCGGTTCGCCCGTGAAGCGCGACAGATGACGCTCGACGAGCGGCGATATGGCGTGTTCGAGACGGCACGCCTCTGAGGCCGAGATCTCCCACGGAATACCGAGATGATCCACCAACAGGCGCTCGGCGAGGCGCTGGCGCCGCAACGTTAGGGCACCGATTCGCGCGCCTGAGTGCGTGGGGAGCACGCCGTGGCGGCCGTCATGGGTCACGTAGCCTTCTGAATCCAGACGCTTGAGCATCGCCGAGGCGGAAGCCGCCGAGACGCCGAGCTCCTGCGCGATAGCTGAGGTGGAAACCGGCTCGACGCCATCCTGCAGGCGCACGATCGACTTCAGGTACATCTCGACGTTGGGGCTGACCTCGGTCTCGTGGGCGACCGATGGCGTGGCCGTTTTGAGCGCGGAGTTGCCCCCACGGTGCTGCTGTGGCATGATTTAGGCATGCCTAATTCGCGCCGTTAGGCTACCATATCCTTCAGCGTCAGGCTACCCAGCCAGCCGCCTGACTGGAGCCTGGGAAATCGCCCTGATTTGTGGAGGACACGAGCTGGGTAAATGTGATACAGGGTGCAACGAACGCTAGGCCCGTTTTCGTTTATAATAGTAGAGCAAGGGGGCCGCGCAAAGCCGCTCCCGCCTCAAGAGGGGAATAACCGGAATGAAATCTTTCAAAATCATCGCAGCGCTCACGTTGGCTGCTTTCGCGCTGACGCTGGCTCCGACACCGCAGGCACTTGCGGACGGCGCAGCGAGCACGCGCAATATCTTGATCGGCACGGCTGCGGCCACGCTGATCATCATCAACCATAACAAGAAGGTCCACCAGCGCTACGCTGAGGACGCGCAAAAACAGGCCGCGCTTGCCGAACAGGCCAACAACGCCAAAGCGGCTGCAGCACAGTACAAGACCGCCTACGAGCACGAAGCCGTAGTGGCCTCCAACTTGAAGCGCGAAGTCGCACTTCAGCAGACTCAGATCAACCAGTTGAACGCGCAGGTCGCTTCGCTGAATCCGTCAGGCAACTTCGTGTCTGCCAATAGCGCCTCGACGGCGACAACGAGCAAACAGCCCGTTTCAGCCAAGTCGGTGCAGGTTGCGATGGTGTCGTACGGCTGGGGAAGCTTCTAGCTCCGAATACCTGGAATCACGCGATAGCGCCGCCCTTGAAATGAGAGGGCGGTGCTCTCGCTTGCGTGAAGACGATTGAAGGGGTGGAACTGATGAATCTGCGAGCTGCGCTTGTGTGCGCGACTGCGGCTTTGCTGATCGCCGGCTGCAGCGGGCAGCGCGTCGCCGACGAGACGAAGATCGCCGACGATGTGACCCGCGCCGTGTACAACAACGACTACGCGGGCACCGTCAAGAACTTCGACGATACCCTGAAGGGGCAGGTGACGCGCGGCCAGGTCGGCGTGATATCCGATAAGCTGCACGCCCTCGGAGACTATCAAGGCCTGACCGAGGTCAAGTCCGAGCCCGACTACCGCCGCTACACGTTCGAAGCCAAGCTCACCAACGGTACGGCGATGGTCCGGATGCGCGTTCACGCGGATGGCTCGATCGCCGCCTATCGCGTTGACGTGCCGGCGGCCACAGGTCTGCCGACTCCCGCCAGCGCCGCTTCCGCAAAGCCTAAGTAACGGGGTAGCTTCTCACCTCTTCGATCCAGGCCCGCCTGCGATCGCCGGCGGCAAAACTCGCCTCGAAGCCATTGATGGCGACGCGGGCGAGTTCTTTTTTGGATAATCCCATGCGCGCGGCGTTCTCATACTCGTCGAGCAGCGAGGCGCCGAAGAACGCCGGGTCGTCGGAACTGAGCGTGACGGTAAGGCCCGCGGCGAGGAATTCGGGCAGCGGGTGAGGCGCGTCTGGACCGATTGCGCCGGTGACGCGGTTGCTGGTCGGGCACATGTCGACGGCGATGTTTCTCTCGCGCAGGAGCGCGATGAGTTCTGCATTGCCGCTTGCCGCGACCCCGTGACCGATCCGCTCGGCTTGGAGTAACTTTATGGCGTCGGCGATGCTGTCAGCGCCCGCTGCTTCGCCGGCATGAACGGTGCGGCGCAGACCGAGTTCTTTGGCTCTTGTGAATGCTGATTTGAAGTCGCGGGCCGGAAAGCGGCGCTCGTCGCCGCCGAGGCCGACACCGATGACGCCCGCGCTTTTGCATTTTTGAGCGAGTTCGAGATCCTGGAGGGCGTGCTGTTCGCCGAGGTTTCGCACCATGTCGAACAACAGCAGCGACGAGATGCCGAAGTCCGCTTCCGCTTGCCGGCTTGACTCGCCGACCGCATTGACCATCTCGGCAAGATCGAGTTCCTTGAAGAACATGCGTTGCGTCGCAGGCGATACGAAGAGTTCGACGTGTCTGACGCCCGCCGCGGCGGAGGCGGCGAGATATTCGTAGGTCAGCTCCGCGAAGTCCGTGGGTTTTTGGAGCGCTTGTACCACCCGCAAGAACGCATACAAGAAACTTTGGAAATCGGTGCAGTGGAACAGCGCTGCGACATCTTCGGGCATCTCGACACCGTTGCGCCGCGCGATGCGTTCGTAGGTGGCGGGGGTTATCGTGCCTTCGAGGTGCACGTGCAGCTCGGGCTTGGGCAAGCCGCGGATCCACTCGCGCAAGGGCGAGTTCTTCAAGCGGTGTAGCCGCGCAGGTAGCCCAGCGTCTGGCGGTCGATGCAGCCGTCGTCGCGCACGCGGTCTTCCAAGTTCTCCTTGTGCATGAATTTGACGAGCGCCTCGTTGGCGGCGACGTCAAATGCCGCACTCGTAGACGCTAGCGCCTTGGCCCTCTTCAGCAATGTGACGATCTCGGCTCCCAGCGCGGTGTCGATTTTCAGGACGTCTTGCGGTTCTGGTTTGAAGAAATAGAGTTTGTGCAGCTCGAGGATACGCGCGAGTTCTTCGATCGGTTCGGGATGATCGTCGACGCGAAGATCCACATATCGATCGTTGAAACCGCTGTAGCCGCCCTTCGGTTTGGCGATGTAGAGCGCGGCGCTTTGCTTGCCGCGTCGATCACCGCCGGCGGCTTGGCCGGCCCTTAACGCCGCAACGAGCCGGTCCGCGAGAGCGCCCCGCGTTTGCTCGAAAGTCGAGACCAGAGCGTCGACGACCTCGGGGCCGGCGAGAATGTTTCCTTGCGCTGCGAAGTTCGTGCCCGACTTCCCGCCCGCCCACGGCATGCACTCGTCGCCTGTATACGTAGCGGAGCGGCCCTGCATGTCGACGATTCCCAGTTGGCGTTGGCTAGCGTGTTCGTCGTCGCGAATCAGCTCAGCGATGACATCTTGCGGCGGCATTCCCTTGCGCAGCATCTCGAGACCGCGCGGGCCATAGGTGGTGTTGGCCCAAGCCTGCGTGGCGACCGCGCCGGCATCCGCCGCCACCCACGGCACGGCGGCGCCGACGGAAAGAAATTTGGATTGCACCACGACGCCGGTTTCGTTCGCGTGCGGATCGTAGCCGATGATGGAAAACGTCGACGGCTTTATCATCGTGGGGCAGGTACGCCCATCACAAGTCCCGTACCTAGTGAATGCGGGGTGGAGCAGTCCGGTAGCTCGTCGGGCTCATAACCCGAAGGTCGGTGGTTCAAATCCATCCCCCGCAAGATTGCAGGTAGCGCAATCCCCTCTGATCTAGGGGATTGCGCGATTGTTTTCGTCGTGTCCGAAACTAATAGTGATCCGTAAAGCTTACGCTTCAGGAGCCGCATCCCACTTGGGCTTCGTTTCTTTGCCCCATTTGCTGGGGTCTTCGTTGTGCATCTTTTCCATTTGTTTCGCCACATCAGGGTGATTCGCCATCACGTGTTTCGTCATGGTCTTAACCATTTCGTCCCATGAACTGGCTGACAATTTTTCGTCACACGTTCCGCCGAGATCCTTACATGTCATCGTTTTCATTTCGACACCTCCTTAAAGGACCAGCTCCTGCCCAGTGTACCCGTCAGTTGTCCTGCGCTAACCTATCATGCAACGATCCGCTCGGCTCTACTGCCGCGGTCCCTTGCCACACAAGGGACTAGGACGTGGACGCCACCGAGCGCAACACTTTGCGGAAGGTAAGACATGTCGAAATCGTTGGTTCATACTGGCTGCGAGGTGCTCGAATCCATCCCCCGCAACCATTTCGCCTTGGCTCGGCCGAGGCTTTTTGCTATTTTGAAGGGACAATGGTTGTTGTTGACGCCAAGTGCTTCACGGGGAGCTAATTGTGGATCCGAAACGGCACCAAGAGGGGAGCACGATGGGAAGCTCGGAGCGATTGCGCGATCTCACGCCCGCATTTCGGCGATACCGAGAGTGCGCGCGTCACGTTTGGAATTCATATTTCCTCGATTTCGCCTTTGACGCTCAGCACGACTTCATAAACGTCAACGACGCGCTATTTTTTGCGCTTGTTCTGGCAGAGTTCCAGATTGCGCCGACTGCGCCAAACGGGTATTACGAAGCCATCAACGTGATGTACGATGTGCCTCCAAAGGGCTTACCTGCTTTATTTCCCGTCGAGCTCGACGACGGGCGGCATTGGTGTGAAACCACGCTTCACGAGCCCGACGCAGACTTGAAATTCATCAGCTTTTGGGACTGGGATGTTTGGGAATCTTTCCGAGACTTCGAACTCGTTCAACTACGGGCGGTGGCTATTCCGGAACGCCCGGAACTCGCTGGCCTTGATTTACTTATAGCGCCGAAGTATCTCAGTTTTTTCGCGGACGAGCGACTGCTCCTCAGCGAAAGGGATCCTATTCCCGTTCGGCTTGGGAGGCGGAGACCCAGACCGTGAGGATACGGAGGTAGAGCGTTTCTTGTTTGGAAACGCTAGCCCCATGATTATCCTAAGGTCCGGTCTAGTCGTCCTCGCGGCCTTGTTCGCTTTGACCCTTCTCATGTGGGTGGGTACGGCTAATCGCGCGACGCCTGAAGTTTTCGCGACGATCTCCGAATGGAACGTCAAGCTCATCGGACACGATCCGCTCTTCAACCGTGGGATGAACGCCGCGCTGGCCGTCTACGACCATTTCGTGTACGTCGGCAATCGCACCGATAGCTCGGCCATCTGCGTCGGAGCGACCGGCCTGCCGTCCGGAGACACGTGCCCTCACCCACATCCGGGAATCCTGATCGTCGATGTTAGGGATCCCGCTAACCTGAAGGTCGTGGGCGAGATCGGAAAGCCGTACGCGGGCAACGTCGGAATCACAACCCGCGAGCTGCGGGTCTGGCCCGACCAGAAGCTTCTCATCGTGATGGACTTCCGGTGCAGCCGCACGATCCACGCCTGTCAAAGCGGCACCGATGCGCAGTTCCCGTTCGATTTGGCGTTTTTCGACTTGAGCGATCCGTTGCAACCCCGCTTTATCTCGCGTTTCGTGCCGACATCGAAGGCCGGCAAACAGGTCAAGCCGCACGAGATGTTCTTGTGGGTCGATCCGAGCAACCGCAACCGAGCCTTGCTCTATCTCTCAACCCCGACCACATCAAAAGACCCGTCCATACCGAACTTGATCGTCGCGGATATCAGCCGAGTGAGTCGGAGCGGGCACGTGGTTGAGATCGCCGAGGCGAATTGGAACAACCTCTATCCCGGCACCGACCGCCCCGACTACCCGCTGGTTTCGGCTTCGAGCCAGACGTGTGGACCATATGACTGCAATCTATTCCTCCATTCGATTAGCGTCTCGGCCGACGGCACTCGAGCCTTCCTCTCGATGGAAGCCGGCCAGTTTCTCATTTTGAACACCGCATCAGTCGTGAAAAACACGACGCCGGGGCTCGTGCTGTCCCTCAACGGCGATCTCATCACCTCACCGGTCAGCAGGCCGGTGTGGGGACAGACGCCGGCTGATCCGCGCGCGGTGCCCAACAACTGCCGGAAGGAATGCGCGAACGGCCACTCGGCCGTGAAGGTGCCGGGGCGGCCGCTCGTCGTGACGACCGACGAAGTGTACGGCACCTTCACCGATCCCAAGTTCGGCTGCCCGTGGGGCTGGGAGCGGCTCATCGACATCTCCGATCAGGCTCATCCAAAGATCGTCTCCGAGTTCAAGGACCCCCGGGATGAACAATCATTCTGCGGCGGGCCGTACGATGACGCCGGAACCGAGCAGTTCACCAGCTACTCCTCCCATAACCCGACCGTGCTGCGGGATCTGGCTATCGTGGCGTGGCATTCGGGCGGCTTGCAAGTGACCGACATCAGCGACGCTGCGCACCCGGTGCGTGCGGCCGGGTTTTCCCCCGACACGCTCGCGAGCGTGGCGACCGAAGACCCGGCTCTCAGCCGCGGACCGAATAAGACCATCCTTTGGAGTTATCCGATCATCAAGGATGGTCTGATCTACGTCGTCGACGTGCGCAATGGGCTCTACATCCTGCGTTACACCGGAGCGCATGCCGAGGAGGTCGGCGGAATCAAGTTCCTTGAGGGCAACTCAAACCTCGGCGATGCCGCTGCGCTTGAGCGCTGAGCCGTGGTCCCGCTAGTCATCTTCCTTGTTCTTGCGGTCGCGGCGGCTGTATTGCTTCCGCGAATGGCTCCCGGTGCGCATCCGGAAAAGAATCCGAATGCGAACAATCCTGACGCCTTAGAGGCCGACCTAGACCCGGAGGGAGATGAGCCGGAGGGTTATTAGCATGAGCAAAGCAGTTGTGCGGCCGCTCATCATCGCTGGCGTCATCGCCGGAATCCTCCTCGCCGCGCTTCACCTGCTCAACGCGACTCAGGGCAGCTTGAATTGCGCTCGTTGGTATTATCCCGCCGGATGCATCACCTCGGAAGTCGGTGCGCTCATCCTAGTGATGGTAATTCTCGTTCTGGGGGTCGGCCTATACATCGCCAATGAACGGCGCCCCTAATGCTCACACGTTGACGTTGCTCATGTCGGCGTAGCGTTGACCAGCGAACGCACCGGGTCGCGCAACGGCGTCGATCCGTTCCAGGTCTTCTTTCGTCAATTCGATGTCCACGGCCGCACAGTTCTCTTCCAGCCTTTTTCGGTGCCTCGTACCCGGGATCGGCACGATGTCGGGGCCTTGATGCAACAGCCACGCCAGCGCGAGCTGCGCCGGCGTGATCGATTTCTTTGTGGCGATCTGCTTGAGCAGTTCGACAAGCTCGAGGTTGTGCTTGAAGTTGTCGCCCTGAAATCTCGGATAGCGCTCGGTCTTACGGCCATCGCCTTCGGCAAAATCCTCTGATTTGGTGATGGCACCGGTCAACAGCCCGCGCCCGAGCGGACTATAGGCGACAAAGCCGACGCCGAGCTTGCGAACCGTGGGAAGTATTTCGTCTTCGACGTCGCGCGCGAAGAGCGAGTATTCGGTCTGCAGCGCCGATATCCGATGCACTGCGTGCGCTCGCCGCAGCGTCGCCGGCGCGGCCTCGCTCAGGCCGAGGTAGCGCACTTTGCCCGCCTTGACGAGCTCCCCCATAGCGCCGACCGTCTCCTCGATCGGCACGGTCTTATCGACGCGATGCTGATAGTACAGATCGATCGTGTCGACGCGCAGGCGTTTGAGCGAGGCTTCGCAGGCGCGCTTGACATAGTCCGGCTTGCCGTTTATCGAGATCCACGAGCCATCCGCACTGCGTTCGTTGCCAAACTTGGTCGCCAAGAACACTTCTTTGCGCCGCCCCTCGATGGCACGGCCGACTAATTCTTCGTTCTTGAAGGGTCCGTACATGTCGGCGGTGTCTAAAAAATTGCAGCCCAATTCGATTGCGCGATGAATCGTCGCGATCGATTCTTGGTCGTCCGTCGGCCCGTAGAACTCGGACATGCCCATGCATCCGAGGCCGATCGCCGAGACGAGCGGCCCGTCAGGGCCAGGCCTGCGCTGTTTCATACTAAGTCCTGTTGTCTGGTTGTGCGGGCAAGTCATTTGTCACCTGAAGCGAGAAGCGATGACGGTCATGAAGGCCCTCATTCTCAGCGGTGGCGGCGCCCGGGGCGCTTACGAGGCTGGCGCCGCCCTGACGTTGCTCAAGCACGAACGCTTCGACATCATCTGCGGCACGTCCATCGGCGCCATCAACGGAGCGTTCATCGCACAAGATGAGGTAGAGCAGCTCGAGCGGCTCTGGAGATCGATCGCATCGAGCAAGGTGATCCGCCTGGCGCCCGAGATCGACGCACTGGCGAAAGTCGCCTCGGACCTTCGGCACCTTTCCGCAAGTCCGCTGACGCGCCGGGCGGGGCTCATCGTTCACCTGGCCCAGGACTACGCGAAGGTAGATTCACCCGGCAAGCTTACTCACTTGCTCGGCGCGCTCAGCTCGCAGCCCTTCGCCGACGTGCTTGGGCCGCACGTGAGATATGCGTCGCTCAAGCGTACGCTGGTCGTGGCCGTGACCAACCTGACGCGGGGAAGGCCGGAAGCATTCTATTATTTCGCTGGTCAGGGTGCCGACGAAGATACGAAGTATTTCGCGGAGCGGGAACCGTTCGGCCATCCGATGACCGAAGCAAATTATCTTGATGCGGTGCGCGCATCCTCCGCCATACCAGGCGCCTTCTCCCCGGTGATCATTTCGGACGCGGCGTGCGAAGCATGCCTGTATGTCGATGGCGGCGTCACCGGCAACGCACCCATCAACCATGCCATTCACGCGGGCGCCGACGACGTGACCGTGATCCACATGGACCGCCCCGATTTGCGCCCGCCGAACTGGCAGATCTCGTCCATCGGGGACATCGCGATGGTCAGCCACGACGTCATGCAGCAGCGAATGATCGAGCGCGATCTCCGTCTTGCTGCGACGATCAATGAGGCAGTGATGGCCGGCCGGGCGCCGGACCGACGCTACGTCACGATCCGAACCATCAGTCCGCAAGCCCCGATCGGGCTGTCCGTGCTCGACTTTGACAAACAAGACCGCATCGACGCGGCGATCGAGCAGGGCAAACGCGACGCCGAGCGCGTGCGGGAGACTCCGTAGGGTCCGGGCGAAGCGAACCGTATGAGTCACAGCGTCGCGATCATCACGGTCGTCGTCATCGCGGCGGTTCTCGCGTTCCGCATCTGGCGCTCCACCCGCGAACAGAAATGGAGCGTCCCCGGAATGTGGGTGCTGCCGAGCATCTTCTTGCTGCTGACCGGCGTGATCGTCGCGATTGACGTCGCCTCGACTGTCTGGGTCGTGCCTGCATCCGTCTTGGGACTCGCAGCCGGGGTTGGAATCGGCCTCTATCAGGGCACGCACACGACTGTGCGCGTGGACGCGCCAGCTCGCAAAGTCTACATCAAGATCTCTCCTTTAGGAAATCTCATCTTCTTGACAGTCATCGTGGCGCGCATCGGGCTTCGCTTCGTCCTCGCGCCGCCAACGCAAGCCGCGGCGTCTCAGAGTTTTGCGTCGCTTCCACCAGAAGCGGCGATCATCGGCAGCGCGCTGCTCGCGCTCGCCGCCGGCATGTTGTTCGGTCTGCGCATTTACGTACAACGTGTCTACAACGAACAACTAAGCGCATAAAGAAAGGTCGGTCGGTTTACTATGAACAGATTGCTTATGGCGTTTGCGCTCAGCGCCGTCGCGCTTTCGCTGACGATGACCCGCGCTGCAGCGGACGCACCCAACCTCCAACAGCTCGCGCAACGCATCATCACGACGTCGGTCGCCGTTCAGCCCGGCGAAGTCGTCGTCATCGAGGGTGGTAAGCACACCATCCCGTTAATGGAAGCCCTTGCCATCGAAGCCCAAAAGGCTGGCGGCCTGGTGACGCTGTGGCTCGACTCGGACAAAGTGATCCGGTCGCTGGACACGGAGGTGCCCGAACAGTTCCTCTCGCAACAGCCGCGCTACCAAGCGACATGGTACAGGGCGATCGACGTCTACATCAATCTGCCGCCCGCGTCGGACATCGCCGCCCTGGATGCGGGAGTGTCGGCCAAGCGTCTGGGCGAGATCAACGCAGCCGGTGAATTCTTGACGCCGTTGCTTGACGGCATGAAGTACCGCGCGCTGGTCATCACCTACCCGACGGATCAACGCGGAAAGTCATTCAAACTCAATGGCGCTACGTACGTCAACATGGTGTGGGGAGCGATGGGCGCCGACTACACGAAGATCGCCGCCGCCGGCGAAAGTCTCAAACACAAACTGGCGGTGGGCAAAACCGTCCGCATCACCTCGCCAGCCGGCACCGACATCACCTTTAAGCTCGCCGGCCGGATGCCGAATCTCACCGACGGCATCATCACGGGCCCGCAGGCCAAAGGCCACAAGTTCGTCGACCGCTCCGCAGGGCTGCCGGACGGAGTCGTCTCCGTCGCTCCGAACGAGAAATCGGCCAACGGCAAAGTCGTCGTGCCGCGCGCTGCCTGCCGGTTTGGGGTTATGAAGAATGTGGCCTTTACGCTCAAAAACGGCATGGCGAGCGGGCTCACGGCCGCTTCGGGCCTGGACTGCTTCAACGGACTCGTCGCCGCATCGGGCGGTCCAACGATGGAGTTCTCGAATATTTCCATCGGATTGAACCCGGCGTGGCCGAACCATGAAGAGAACGGGGCGGCGTATTATCCCGGTCCCGGCGCGGGCCTCGTCTTTGTGAGCATCGGCGACAATCAGCTGCTTGGCGGCAGCGTGAAGACGGTCGGCAACTTCGGCTTCGGGTTTCCGATAACGCACGCCACTGTCTACATCGACGGCGTGAAGGTCGTCGACAACGGAAACCTCGTGGGCTAGCTTTTATATCCCGGCGGGAATCGAAGAGGCCCGCAGCAGACACGCCGCGGGCCTCGTTTTGTGGTCGGATTGATGGTCGCTTACGATTGGGCCGCGGCCTTCGCCGGCGCGGGCCGGCGGATCGCGATGTTCACGAGAGCCAGCACCACTGCGACTGCCAGGCTGATCCAGCGGATGCTCTCCGGCCACGCGGCGTTGATGCCCAACAACGCGTCGACCGAATACAAGCCTGGTCCCACGAAGGTCAGCAGCAGCGCGCCGGTGATGTTCATCAGCGTCAGTTCGATGCCGTTGGGGGCGAAAAAGCCGTTCTTCCAGTGCACCACGATCAGCGCCACGAGCATGACCATGACAATGAGCGCTGGTCCGATCGGACCACCGAGACCGAGCGCGGTCAGCAATCCGCCGCCGAACTCACCGAGCCCGGCCCCGGCAGCGAACAGCGTGCCTGGCCGGAAGCCGAGCCCTTCGAAGAAACCGCCGGTCCCCCTGATGCCGTAGCCCCCGAACCAGCCAAAGATCTTTTGCGCTCCGTGCGCCGCCAGGGCTAAGCCCAAGAACAGGCGTGCCAGCAGGATTGCAATTTCCATGATTTTTACCGCTCCCTTACCTTGCAATAGTTACTTACTTATGGTAACCTATGGGAAAGATTAGCACTTGGGAGAGCCAATGTCAAGCAAGAAGATGACTGCCAAAAAGGGCGGCCACGCGATGGGGGGATTTTGCCCCCGCTATCACCAGGCTGTCGAGCTCGTGGGGCGGCGCTGGACCGGGGCCATCATCCGCTTGCTCCTTGGCGGGCCGCGGCGCTTCAATGAGATCGTCTCGGGCGTTCCCGGGCTCTCGGACCGGCTTCTGGCGGAGCGCCTGCGCGAGTTGGAAGAAGCGGGCATCATTATCCGCGTGGTCGCGGGCGGACGGCCGGTGCGCGTCGACTACGTGCTCACCGAAAGCGGCGCCGAACTCGAGTCCACCGTGCGGGCCTTAGCCGAGTGGGCTGAGCGCTGGATCAAGCCGCCCACGGCGGCGGCGACGGGGTAGGCGAAGAACGACGTCCGAGCTTCGCTCGGAACGCTACATTGGTTCGTTGGGATCCGGGGCTAAAGCCCCGGCACTACATCCGGGCTGGCGGGCATTAGGGCATCGGGTGGCGCGCGAAGAAACTCCAGATGACTTCGTCGGCATTGATCTGCCTGCTCGTCAATCCGACGATCGAGACCGGCAGGTACTTCGCCCCGCCCGGCCATGTATGTCCGCCGTTGTCGATCGAGTACAGTGCGACCTCATTTCCAGCATTGCAGCCGCCGTGCAGCTCGAGGCGCACGCGAGTCGCGTCGGTTTTGTCCACGACCGGTAGACTCGCGCGGCTGTTCCTACGGCAACCGTCGTGCTGCACCCACAAGGCCACCCCGGCGGCGGCCGACAGCACCGGACCTCGCATGCCCACGACTTGTCCGCCGTTATAAGGCACGAGCGGATCCGCCTTGCCGTTGATCATGAGCACGGAGACCGGGCGGGTCGGCGAGCATTTCGCCGCGATCGGTGTTCGTATCGCCCCCGCCACCGGCGCGATGGACGCGATCTTGTCCGAAAGCTGGCAGGCGAGGCGCTCCGAGAACATCGCACCGTTGGAGATGCCCGTGGCATAGATGCGCTTGGGGTCTGCGTGATACGTCTTCTTCAACTCGTCGATCAACGCCGAAATGAACGCGACGTCGTCGACTGGATCCTCTTCCTTCCAGCCGTCGTTCCAATGCCGCTGCGTGCCCTCCGGATAGACCACGATGAATCCGTGGCGATCCGCAACCGGATTCATCTTGGTGATGTACGCCTCGCCGATGGGGCGGCCGCCGCCGCCGTGGAAACTCAAGACGATCGCGGGAGCGCGGTTTGGATCGAGTCCCGGGGGCACGTGGACGAGATAGTTGCGATCGAGGCCGCCGACGGCGATCTGATGCCACGAGTCAAGCGAGGGCGGCGAAGCGCAGGCGGCTGAGAGGGCGGATAAGCATCCAAGGATCGCCACGATCAATGCTGTCACGTTTCGAGAATAGCGCGTTTCCAGCGCTTCTATCATTGGAAAGAGGTGAAAAGACCGGGGCTAAAGCCCCGGCACTACATCAAAGCGGACATATTAGAACGGATAGGCTAGCGGGCGAGGGCGACCTTCGCTTTTTTCTTGGCGACCTTGCCGTTGTCGGCTTTGCCATTGCGTCGCACTTTGGTCTCTCTGAGGCTTTGCTGCAGCACGTCCATGAGGTCGACCAGTTTCGAAGAGGCCGCGGCCTTCTTGGGCGCCTTCTTCATGGCTTTGCCTTGGGCGCGCGCCTCGATCATGGCCATGACGTCCTCGCGATATTTGTCGTGGAATTCCTCCGGCTTGAACGGCGCGGCCATCGTGTCGATGAGCATCATGGCGACCTTCATCTCGGCGGGCGGCACCTTCTCATTGGCTTTCGGAAAATCAAAACCTGAAGCATCAACGATCTCGTCCGCGAAGTGCATGATCTCAAGGATCAGCGCGTCACCTTGCGGCTTGACCGCCGCGAGATGCTCGCGCGTCTTGATCACCACGCGCGCTATGCCGACTTTGCCGGACTTGGCGAGCGCGTCGCGCAGCAGCGCGTAGGCGTGCTTGCCCTTCTTCTCCGGCTCGAGATAGTACGGCTTCTCGAAGTGCATCGGGTTGATCTCGTCCAGGTTCACGAATTGCACGATGTCGATGGACTGGGTCGCCTCGACATTGGCTTCCTTGAGATCCTTGTCGGACACGATGACGTAGTGGTCCTTTTCGTACTCGTAGCCCTTGACGATGTCGTTCCACTCGACTTTTTTGCCGCACGTATTGCACACGCGCTGGAAGCCGATGCGTCCATTGTCCTTGGCGTGCAACATATTGAAGTGCAGTTCGTTCTCGCGCACTGCCGTGAAGAGCTTGATCGGTATGGTGACCAGGCCGAAATTGATCGATCCGGTCCAAATCGCGTGTGCCATATTTACTCCATTCCCCAGGAGCGTGATGTACCCATATTGGCCTTATCGGGCAGGAAGGAGTCGAACAACAGTTTTACGAACGCGTGTTCGAGTGCGCTTGACGCATGACGGGGTTTCGTAAGTTGCTATGAGCAAGCCCGATTCTCCCAGGACGAAGCAGTTCTGTCTGCACCTGTGGGATTCGCTGTTCGATGCGATCGCAGGTGCCTCAGTCCTGAGCGCGCCGGAGAAGCGCGTGCTCGAGGGGCTATGGACCACGAGCACGGTCCGGCGTTGCGCAACAGAAAATTATCCCGGACACGTGGAGTTCGCTCGCCACGTGCGCATGGGCGTCAAACGTTTGCGCGACACGCTTGAGAGTTTGGAAGAAAAAGGTCTCATCAAACCCTGCGACGCTGCGGCGCGCGGTTATTTTTTGAATCCGCTGCTGCTGGAAGCCGCATACGAGAGCGTGAAGTCCGAGCACCCTGATCTGATCAACTAGCAGGAAGCCCCCGCGCGCGCACCTGAAGCCAGCGTGCATGACGGTGCAAGCGACCGACGCCGCGCGCTCAGCCAGACGACTGCTTCCCTCCCACCTTTACTCGATCCCGATCGTGACCGGCGGCGCTCTCTCGCCGGACGGCACTTGCGTTGCTTATTCACTGCTGCGAGCCGACGCCGGTGTGAATGCGTATCGCGCGGGGATCCGCGTGGTCGATCGCACTTCTGGTTCGACGACGGTTTTGACGCACGGCGTCGCGCGCGACACGAATCCGCAATGGTCGCCTGACGGGCGCCGTTTGTTGTTCGTGTCCGATCGCAGCGGCACTGCGCAGTTGTGGTTCATCGACGTCAGCGGCGGCGAGGCCTATCCCGCGCCTGCGCTTCCTGGGGCGGTCAGCGAGGCCGCGCTGTCGCCCGACGGCCGGCGGCTGGCCGTCATCGCGACGCCCTCCACGAATAAGGCTGAGGCGGAGGCGCGTGGTTGGCGCCGCATCAAACGCATTCGCTATCGAGCCGATGGCCTCGGGTACTTCGACGATTTTCCGCGCCTGTGGTTGGTCGATGTCGAGGGCGGGGATGCGCGCGCGCTGACGGATGGCACGGGTTTCGTGAGTAGCCCGGCTTGGTCGCCGGATGGCTCGCGCATCGCCTTTGCCGGCGAGCACGACGTCGATGCCGAGGGCGTCAAACCGCGCGAGTTGTGGGTCGCGGACCTGCGCGAAGGCGGCACGCCGCAGAAATTGTTGTCTTTGCGCGGCGTGCTGGAGGGACCGGCGTGGTCTCCCGATGGCTCGCGCATCGCGTTTTGTGGCCGCGACAACCCGCGCAGCGCGTATGGTCTGGCGAACGAACGGCTCTTCACGATCGCGCCGTCGGGCGGCGCTCCGCAATGTCTCACCCCGTCGGAGGAATGGACCTGCGGCGACAACAGCCTGACGGATGTCGGCGCAGCTAATAGCGCGACCGCGCCGCAATGGCTCTCCGACGGCGCGCTCGGTGTGCTGGGCACGAGCCGTGGTGCGACGCACCTTTTCCGAGTCACGCCGGACCTGGCGGTTAGCGCGCTCTCGCCGCCCGGGATGTCGGTCATGAATTTTTCGGCGCGCTCGGGCCGCGTCGTGGTGTGCGCATCGAGCACGGGCATGCCGCCTGAGCTTTTCGAACTGGGCGAGAGCGGCGCGCGCCGCTTGACACACGACGCGAGCGCATGGTGCGAGACGATGGGGATCCGCGAGGCGGAGCGCTTCGTCGCGACCGGGCCCGCGGGATCGGTTGACGGCTGGCATCTGCGCGGCGATGGCCCCGGGCCACGGCCATGCATCTTGCAGATCCACGGTGGACCGCACGCGGCGTACGCGGACGCCTTCCTCTTCGAGTTTCAGGTGCTTGCCGCCGCGGGCTATGACGTCGTCTATTGCAATCCCCGCGGCAGTCAAGGCTACGGGGAACCATTCGCTGCGGCGATCGTGGGCGATTGGGGTGGGCCGGCGCTCGCGGACTGTCTGGCCGCGCTCGATGCGGCGATCGCCGGCGGGAGCATCGCCGAGCGGCGGCTTGGCGTTGCCGGTGGAAGCTACGGCGGCTACATGACGACGTGGGCCATCAGTCACACGCGGCGTTTTTCCGCCGCGGTCGCGATGCGTGCCGCGACGAATCTCGAGAGTCTGTGGGGAACGTCGGAAGTCGGCCGCCTGCTCTTGTATGAGATGGGCGGTCGACCGGTGGACATACCGGACGTCTACCGACGCAACTCATCGCTCACTTATGCCGATGCGGTGTCCGCGCCGCTGCTGCTGATCCACGGCGAGCGCGATTACCGTTGCCCGATCGAACAGGCCGAGCAGTTCTATGCCGCTTTGAGACTGCGCGGACATCAGGTAGAATTGCTGCGCATGCCCGAGGCCGATCACGGTCTGTCGCGAACAGGCCCGCCGAAATTGCGTATCGCGCGCTTAGAAGCGCTGCTGGATTGGTTCGACCGGTATCTGTGAGAACCGGGCGGAGATCATTTGGACTTGAAGCCCGAATACGTCAGGTAGACGCCTAGAACAAATACGAGCGCGGCGTCCAGATAAAAGAACCGCTCATAAGTAGACCCCCAGAGGATCACTCCCACTGCCGTCGGAGGCGGCAGGAGCAAGAAGAGCAGCCCTTTTATCAGCGCCAGCCAACCGATGATGGTGACGATGACCGGCACCGCACCACCCGACCAGACGTTGTGACTCAGAATCATCGCTAGGCCGACGGCCACCAACGTCAACCCGAAGACGTATAGAACCGGCGCGTTGTGAACGAGCGCTATCACCGTCTGTACCGTCGCTTGCTTGTTCACAGCCATGGTTAGCGTGAGGAGGATGCAGTAGAGACCGATTAGCTTGCTGAGAAACACTGTGCGTGCCGACATGGTGTCCTCCTAACCCGAGCTTCGCTCAGGTCGCTACATTTATGATTTGGCGTCTTTTTTCATCTGCGCGATGAGCGCGGCGGCGTTTTCGAATTTCTGTTGCTCGCGGATGAACTTCCACTCTCTTAGGCCGACCTGTTCGCCGTAGATGCTGCCGTGGAAGTCGATCAGATGTGCCTCGACGGCCGTTTCGGTGCCGTTGAAGGTCGGCTTGTCGCCGATGCTGACCAGGGCCGACTGGTCACGGCCTTCGACGTGGGCCGTCGCACGATAGACCCCGTCATGCGGGATGAGTTTGTTCGCGGGTACCGATAGATTCGCGGTAGGGAAACCGAGCTCGTGTCCGCGTCCGTCTCCGAGCGCGACGATGCCTCGAACCGTGAATGGCGATCCGAGCAGCGCATCGGCTTCCGCGAAGCGGCGCTCTTGGATCAACAGCCTGATGCGCGAGCTCGATACGCGCTCGCCGTCCTCCATCAACAACGACTCGGCTTCGAACTTGCACCCTTCTTCTTCGAGCACGCTCTTGGCGAGCAAGACGTCGCCGGCGCGATCTTTCCCGAAGCGCCAGTTGTCGCCCACGATCAGCGTGCGCACGCGCAGCTTCTCCAGCAAAACGCGGCGAAGGAAGGTGTCGGCGTTGAGGCTTTGGATTCGCACATCGAACGGCACCACGAAGAGGACGTCGAGCCCGCATGCATCGAGCAGATTGATCTTTTCTTCGATCGTGGTGAGCGCCTTGGGCTGGGTTCCCGGGTGGAGAAACTCTTGCGGGTGCTGCTCAAAGGTGAACGCACCGGCGATCTGTCCGGCGCGGCGCTGGGAGATCAGTCGCGCGAGTACGGAGCGATGGCCGACGTGAACGCCGTCGAAAACGCCGATCGTCAAGAGGAGATCGGCGTCGGCATGATACGCGTCGAGGCTTCGGACCACTCGCATGCGGTGGTCAGGGTTCGAGATTCCGGGGCTAAAGCCCCGGCACTACATTTTTGCCGGACTAAAGTCCGGCATACCACATTTAGGTCGTTTTGTCGGCGAGGACGCGCAGAGGGGCGATCAGCGCCACCGCCCCTTCTTGCGTCACTCTACCGACGCCAAGGATTCGACCTTCGGCCATGACGATCACGTCGCCATTGCTGCCAGCAACTGCTCCGGATTTCACTGGGTTACCGTGCGCGAACCGCGCCGCTCCCGCCGCATCGACTTCGACGCGCTCGTGCGGCAGCACGCCTAAGGGGTCGACAAGGCATGCGCTCGGGTCGGCGGCGATCTCTTCAGGCGTGTAGGAATCCGCCAGGGCGAAAGGCCCCGCAGCGGTTCGAAGCAGCGGCCCCATGTGCGCCGGCAGGCCGAGCCCGCGGCCGAGTTCTTCGCAGAGCGACCGCACGTAGGCGCCCGCTTCGCATTCCACCAACAGCCGGGCGGTGCGCTCCGCGCTTTCCAGCACGCGCAATTCGTGGACATAGGTGCGCCGCGAGCGGCGAGCCACGGTGCGCCCCTTGCGCGCGCTGACGTACAACGGTGTTCCCTCGATCTTGACCGCGGAGTACATCGGCGGGACTTGATCAATCGGACCGACGAGGGCTGCCGCGACGGCGGGCAGCTTTGCTTGCCAGCCGGCGGGCACGTCGGCGCGCTCGGTCACGCGCCCGCGCGCGTCGCCGGTCTCGGTCGCCGCGCCGAGAACGAGTTCGAAGACGTATTGCTTCCGGGATTCCGGGATGAGCGGCAGCAATCTCGTGGCGCGGCCG